>JAEPNS010000313.1 GCA_017643325.1 Alphaproteobacteria bacterium
AAACGGGGAAACGCCATGGCCACGACGACCGCGACAAAGCCGACCGATTCCATCGAGGGGAGCGGTTACCCGCTCGCCTTCAAGATGAAGCAGGGTACGGGCCGCCCGGGCGTGCTGGGCGCGGCGCCGTCGCGCGACGTCTACACCGTGGAATCGCGCCAGATGGCCGGCTTCCAGAAGGAAGGCGTTGTCACCGAGGGCGCGACCGGCTCGGTCTGGCGGATGGCGACCGACGAGGGCAAGCATCTCGGCGGCACCGACCTCGCGCCGTTTCCGCTGGGCTTCTACAACGCCGGCCTGCACGCGGACCTGCTCAACCGGATCCTGGCCATCGCGAGCGCGCGCGACATTCCGCTCGATGATGTGAAGCTCGACCTGCTCAACGGCTACTATATCGTCGGGTCGTTTATCCGGGGCGATGGGGTCGGCCATGGCGAGCCGGCGCAGATCACGGCGAAGATATCGTCGTCCGCATCGGCGTCTGATATCAGCGCGCTGGTGCATGACGCGGTGAAGGCCTCGCCCGCGCTCGACACGATGCGCACGGCCCTCGACAACACGTTCGCGATCTACGTGAACGGCCGCCGGCGGGTGGTGCAGACGCTGACCAACTCGGACGCGCCGGATGCCGCCGATCCCTACATGACCTATGCGTCGCCGCCTTCACCGATGGACGGTTCCGACGAGCTGTCGGACATCGTGTGGAAGACCGGCGTGGTGGAGGACGGCGTCGCCCAGCCCGCACCGACGGGCACCGACGCGAAGCTCAAGAAGATCATCCGCACCGTGCCCGGCCACAGCGAGCTGCTCGACCCCGCGGGCGTCACCGAGACCGACGCCTATCTGGGCATGGACGGTATGAGCCACTTCAAGCTGAAGTCCGACGAGCGGATGGACATCGACCAGGCGCCGAGCGGGCTGGGCCTGCTCGCGGCCGGAATCGCCTTCTGCTACATGACCCAGATCGGGCGCTACATCCATCACCAGAAGTTCGCGATCCGGGGCGTGCGCCTCGTTCAGCACACGCCGTTCTCGATCTCGGGCGACCCCGCCGACGGGAGCTGGACCGGTACCGCCGAACCGGCTGACACGCACCTCTTCCTGTCGGGCGAGGAGGACGACGAGACCCACGAGCGGCTGATGACCATCGCGGCCAACACCTGCTACCTGCACGCGACCATGGGCGCGGCGCTGGATCCGGTCGTGGCGGTGGAGCTGAACGGGAAGCGCGTCGGTTAGCGAGTGGTCTGGATAAACCTCATGCTGAGCTCGTCGAAGTATGAGGTTGTCGCCCTCGCCCTTCGTCAGGCTCAGGGCTCAGTCGTCGCTCAAAGTGTGCAAAACATCAGCGCCGTGTGGTCCGCGGTCGCGATCCCGGCGAACGGCTTTTCCCCTTCGAACGCGAAGTCCGCGTAGTGCGCCTGGCCGATGGCAGTGAACCCCGCGGCCTCGAAGGTGCGGCGCGAGGCGGGGTTGGTGGCGTCCGACACGGCGGCGATCATGCCACGGGCGCGCGCGTTCCCGAGACAGACCCGCAGCAGTTCGCGGCCGATGCCCCGGTCCCGATGCGCGCGGTCGACAGCCAGCATGTGGACGTGTACGCAGCGCTCGAGTTCCTCGCGCGGGCGCGCGCCGAACTCCGCCTCCAGCTCTTCCAGCAGTGCGCCGATGGGGGCGTAGTTCGGGGACGCCGCGACGGCCTCGTCCGGGGGAAGCCAGGTGAAGGCCGTGGCGAAGGCGACCCCGACGGTGCGCCCGTCCGACGCGGCGCCGATCGAGAGCTGTTCCGCCAGCGCGCTCGGGCCGGTGAGGCTCAGCATCGCGGTGAGCTCCTCGCGCGTCTGACCGGTCGCGACGGCGAGCGGCTCGTCGCGCGCGAACACCTCGGCGACGAGGGTCGCCGCGGGCGCGAAATCACCGGACGCGATCAGGTCGTAACGGACACCGCCGGATTCCATCGGAAATTGCATGGCTGACTCTCCCCGCCTCAAGGTGTGACAATAGCGCCAACGCAGGGGGAGAGACCATGAACGCGAAACCGGACATCGAGACCGCGGCGCTGGCCGACCTGGTCGCCGCGCGGCGGGCGGGCACGCTCTCGGCGGCGGAGATCGCCGACTGGGCCATTGCCAACCATGCGGCCCGCGGCGAGGCCTTCCACGCCTACACCACCTGGGACGAGGACCGGTTCCGCACCCAGGCGGCGGCGGCGGATGCCGTGCAGGCCGCCGGTGTCGATCTCGGCGCGCTGCAGGGCATCCCGGTCTCGATCAAGGACCTTGTGGGTGTGCAGGGCTACCCGATCTTCGCGGGCTGCCCGCGCGAGCTGCCCGAGGAATGGCGCCGCGAGGGACCGGTCGTCTCCGCGATCCGCAGGCAGATGGGCGTCATTTCCGGCAAGACCCACACGGTGCAGTTCGCCTTCGGCGGGCTGGGCATCAACCCGCACTGGGGCCCGCCCCGAAACCCGTGGGGCGACGGCGAGCATCGCTCGCCCGGCGGCTCCAGTTCCGGCGCGGGCGTGAGCCTGCACGAGGGCTCGGCGCTGCTCGCCATCGGGACGGACACGGCGGGATCGGTGCGCATGCCGGCCTCGATGACCGGGACTGCCGGGTTCCGCCCGGCGTGGGGGCGCTGGTCGACCGAGGGTGTGGTGCCGCTCGCCAGCGGGCTCGACACGCCGGGGCCGCTGGCGAAGACCGTCGCCGACCTCGCCATCGGGTTCGCCGCCATCGACCCGCTGATCGCGGAGGACCCGATCGCCTGGCTCGAACGGCAGTCGCACGCCTCGCTCCAGGACTTCAACATCGGCGTGCTCGACTGGTTCTTCGAGGACTGCGAGCCGGGTATCGCGGAGGCGGCGCAGGCGGCGCTGGACGAGCTGGCGAAGGCGGGGCTGCGCCTGTCGAAGGCGGAGCTGCCGCACCTCGACGACGTGACGGAGATCTTCTCGCGCGGCGGGCTGCACGTGGGCGAGATGGTGCAGTTCATGTCCGACGAGATGGCGGACTACCGCAAGGACCTCGACCCCAACGTCGCGATCCGGCTGGAATCGGCGGAAACCTATCCCGCGGCCGAGCACCGGCGCCGGGTCAAGGCGTTCGAGCGCATGGGGAAGGTCGTCAACGCGTCCTTCGGTGGATTCCACGCGGTCGTCGGGCCGACGACCCCGGCGACGCCGCCGCTGATCTCCGAGGTCGACAGCGACCCCGCGCACCATCTCGCGCTCAACCTGCTGATGTGCCGCAACACCAACATTCCGAGCCTGCTGCACCTGGGCGGCCTGACCTTCCCGGTGGGGCTGGACGCGGCGGGGATGCCGGTGGGCCTGCAGGTCTGCACGCCGGCGGGGCAGGACGAGACGGCGGTCGCGATCGCGCTGGCCTGCGAGCGGGCGCTGGGCACCGCGCGCGAGCGGCTCGGTATCCCGCCGATGTGCCAGTAGGCGCCGCTACTCCGCCGCTTCGCGGGCGGGCTCGCTGCCGTCGAGCGTGTGGAGCACGAAGTCGTTCTCGCAGGGCGGGCCGTCGGCGACCAGCATCGTGCGTTCGTTCAGGTCGAAGATGAACGCGGCGTTGGTCATGGTGCGCTTGGCGGCGGGCTGGCGTTCGTCCGGGTGGCGGCAGATCGCGTTCGGCTCGCCGAAATGGTCCGCCATCGCTTCGCGCATGTGTTCCGTATCGAGCGCGCCGATGTGCCTGCGCAGCAGCCGGTCGAGACGGTTGGCGCGATAAAGGGTGCTGGTCGAGATGCGTTCCATCTGCGACGGGCCGTGGCGCGGGTCGATGAAGTGGTTCGAGTGGGTGACCAGCCCGTCGGTCGGGAAGATGTAAGACAGCGCATCCGGCGAGGTCTCGATGTCGATGATCTCGCCGTCCGCGTGGCCGACCACGAAGTTGGCCGAGCAGACGCGTTTCGTTGCGGTGATCGGCAGCAGCGCCATGTCGTAGGTCTCCGCGTCGAGCACTTCGCGGCAGCGCATGTGGAACGGC
>JAEPNS010000314.1 GCA_017643325.1 Alphaproteobacteria bacterium
AACCCGGCGTCCGGCCCGGAATGCTCGGTGCCTGCAACAGGATGGCCCGGGATCAGGTGCACACCGTCCGGGATATGCGGCGCCATCGCGGCCGCAACCGACGTCTTCGCCGACCCGACATCCGTCACGATCGCACCGGGGGAAAGGTGCTCGCGCATTCCGGCGGCGACGGCCCCACATGCACCGAGAGGCGTTGCGACGATCACGAGATCCGCGCCCGCCACTGCGCCCTTGAGGTCGTCGTGCATGCTGTCGACAATATCCAGCGCTTCGGCGCGCGCGCGGGTGTCGGCGTCCGCATCGTGACATGACACATGGGACGCAAGTCCCCGAGCCCGGATCGCGCGCGCAAGCGAAGATCCGATCAGCCCAATGCCGATTATCGCGACACGGTCGAAATGCAGGTTCGCGTCGCTCATGTCTGGACGAACTCGCGCAGCGCCTTAACCACCTCTTCCATTTCGTCACGCGTACCGATGGACATGCGGACCCAGTCGGGCAGGCCGTATCCGGCGACCCGGCGGGTGACGATGCCCCGCGCGAAAAGGTGCCGGTAAGCCGACTCAGCGTTCTTTTCCGTATCCGGATCGAAGTGAACGATCACGAAGTTGGCCACGGACGGGTTCACCGTCAGGCCCAGTGCTTCGACTTGCGCGACAAACCAGGGCAGCATTTCCGCATTATGGGCCCGCGCTCGAGCGGTATGGTCCGTATCCGCAAGGGCTGCCTTGGCCGCCTCAATGGCCGGAACCGACACGTTGAAAGGCGGGCGCACCCGGTCGAGAATGTCGATGATCGCTTCCGGCGCATAGGCCCAGCCGACCCGCAGGCTCGCCAGCGCGTAGATTTTCGAGAAGGTGCGCGTCATGACGACGTTGGACGCTTCGCGCACCAGGGAAGCGCCGGGATCATAGTCCTCCGCGGTCACGTATTCTGCGTAGGCCGCGTCAAGGACCAGCAGCACCTCTTCCGGGAGTCCCGCGTGAAGGCGGCGCAGCTCCGCTTCGGGAAGATAGGTCCCCGTCGGATTGTTCGGGTTCGCCAGGAAGACGATGCGAGTCTTCCGGTTGACCCGCTCCAGAATGGCGTCGACATCGGCGGTCAGGTTCGTCTCCGGCACCGCGACGGGCGTCGCGCCGACGCCGAGCGAGGCGATCGGATACATCGTGAATCCGTGCTCGGTGTAGAGGGTCTCATCACCTGGTCCCGCATAGGCCAGCGCGATCAGGTCGATCAGCTGGTCCGAGCCGCAGCCGCAAATGATCCGATCCGCCTCGAGGCCGTGGCGGTCGGCGATTGCATGACGCAGCGAACGAGCATCGATCTCCGGATAGCGCCGCATGTCCTCCGCAGCGCCGGAATATGCCTCCATAGCCTGCCAGGACGCGCCAAGGGCGCTTTCGTTCGAGCTGATGACAATGCGGTCCTCGCCACCCATGCCCGCTTCGCTGCCGGCATAAGGAGTGATCGCCAGAACACCGGGTTTCGCTTTCGGAGGTGCCACGTTCCCTACTCCGTTTCAGAGCCGGCCGGACCGGCCCAGGGTGATGCATAGGCACCCAACCGGCGTACCGATGCATCATCCAGAAGGGTCGCGACCCCGCGCACACGGGGATCGTCGGCCGAAACAAAACCAGCCACGTCCAGAAGATGAACAATGCCGCCGTCGACGGGGGCAGCTGCCTGCTCGCCGACATCAAGGCCATTCGCCGAAGCCAGCTCTGACAAGCGCCCCCGACTGACCGTCGTGTCGCTGCCGATCACGAAGACGCTTCGGTCGTCGCCCGATTCCTCAGGCGCGGTGTTCGAGAGGATATATGCCCCGACGCTCGATGCCGGCAATGTCCACGGCACACGGGCGACCACATGAACGTCTCCGGGAAGGTCCGAGCCGGCCCACCAATCGGCACCATCCCCCGCGTTCGCGAGCGGCACGAGACCTGCCTGGGCGTCACCGCGTCCGACCGCAAGCGCCACCTGCGCCGGCGAACCGTAATGCCTGACCTCTGCGTCCAGACCGAATTGCGCGTGTGCGAGGTCCAACGTTTCGGCATCCCCTTCGACCGGACACAGGCCAACGACGAAATCTCCCTGCAGTCGAATGGACGCCGCAATAATCTCGCGCCAGATACGCACGACGACATCCCCCGAGAGCGCACCCGAATGGCGCGCGAGGAGGCGCCGCAAGAGCTGTGCCTCGCGGGCCGGACGGAAGGTCGGACCTCCTTCATCCGCTTTGGCTCGCCCGATCTCGACGACGATTTCGGCACGACGCATAAGGAGGTCGTGCATGTCTTCGTCGATGGAATCGATTTCGCGGCGCAGCGTCGCCAGGCTGTCGGGCGCGTTGCTCATCAGCTCGCTCATCCGGGAAAAAGCGGCAAGGTTTTATCGCTCCACCGGGTCTTTGGCAAAGAAAACGTTGACACTTCTCCCACACGGAACCTAGCTATGGCCGCGCTGCGGGCGGCTGGGCACCGCGGCACGGCGAGACAAAACGCTCACGAACATGACGACGACACCGAATGACGGCGCTGTTCGCGCCGGCGAAAGCATCGCAGTAGAACCCGCGGTCACTGACCTGCCGGGCCATCGGCTCGTGCTCGGTGCCGACAATCCGATGCCGCTCGCCTCGGGACAACTGCTTGGACCGTTCACCGTCGCCTACCAGACCTACGGGACCCTCAACACCGAGCGGTCAAACGCGATCCTGGTCTGCCACGCGCTGACCGGGGACCAGTATGTCGCGGAAGATCACCCGGTGACGGGCCGTCCAGGCTGGTGGGAGCGGGTCGTGGGGCCAGGAAGGACCGTTGATACGGACCGCTACTTCGTCATCTGCGTGAACGTGCTCGCGGGCTGTATGGGGTCCGCCGGCCCGAAGGATATCGATCCCCGTTCGGGCAGACCCTTCGGGTTGAATTTCCCGCTTATCACCATTTCCGACATGGTGTCGGCCCAGAAACTCGTGGTGGAGCATCTCGGGATCGAGAAGCTGTTTGCCGTGATCGGCGGCTCTATGGGCGCAATGCAGGCCCTTGAATGGGCGGCGCGTTATCCGGAGATGGTGTTCTGCGCAATTCCGATCGCCGGAGCGGCACGCCATTCGGCCCAGAACATCGCGTTCCACGAAGTGGGGCGGCAGGCGATCATGGCCGATCCGAACTGGGCAGGCGGAGACTACTACGCGCGCGACACGACACCCGAGCGTGGTCTCGCCGTCGCACGCATGGCCGCGCATATCACTTATCTTTCGGATTCCGCGCTGCATACGAAGTTCGGGCGCAATCTGCAGGACCGGCAGGCAATCACCTTCGGGTTCGATGCGGATTTCCAGATCGAGAGCTACCTGCGTCACCAGGGCCGTTCTTTCGTCGAGCGATTCGACGCGAACTCGTATCTCTACATCACGCGGGCGATGGACTATTTCGACCTTGCCGCCGAACATGGCGATCACCTGCCCGGCGCGTTCAAGGATTCGGCGGTCCGGTTCTGCCTAATCAGTTTCACCTCCGACTGGCTGTTTCCCACAAGCGAATCCCGGCAAATCGTGCACGCGCTCAACGCCGTGGCCGCCCCGGTCAGCTTCGTGGAAATCGAGACGGATTCCGGGCATGACGCTTTCCTGCTGGACGAGCCCGAATTCTTCCGGATCCTGTCGGGCTTCCTGCAGGGTGCTGCCGACCAGCGCGGGCTCGCCTGAGCGTCGACATGACTCCACAGGACACGAACAAAGCGGCCCGGATCCGCGTCGACCAGCGGCTGATCGCCGACATGATCGCACCGGGAAGCCGGGTGCTCGATGTGGGTTGCGGCGACGGTGTCTTGCTGGACCTGCTGGTGCACGAACACCAAGTGGACGGTCGGGGCATCGAGTTGAGCCAGGAGGGTGTGAACGGCTGCGTGTCGCGTGGGTTGGCCGTCGTACAGG
>JAEPNS010000315.1 GCA_017643325.1 Alphaproteobacteria bacterium
CGAAGAAAAAGCGCACGCTGCGTCCCGTCGACGCGGCGACCATGGTGCTGTGGCGCGAGCGCCGCGGCGACGTCGAAGTGCTGATGGGCCGCCGCCACCGCAACCATGTCTTCATGCCCCACGCCTGGGTGTTCCCCGGCGGGCGGGTAGACCGGAGTGACAGCGCGCTGAAGCCGCTTGGCGACCTGCGTCACGATGTGCGCGCGCGGCTCGAACGCGCCGCAAACCCGACCCGCGCGCGCGCCATCGCGGCGGCGGGCGTGCGCGAGGTGTTCGAGGAAACGGGGCTGCTGGTGGGCGAGGCCGACGACGACGCGCCCGGCGGGTTCCGCCCGAAGCTCGACGGGCTCGACTATTTCTTCCGGGCGATCACCCCGCCGGGCCGCTCGCGGCGCTTCGACGCGCGTTTCCTCGTGACCGAGGCGGACGGGAGCATGGGCGAGATCACCGAGGGCGACGGCGAACTCCTCGACGCGGCCTTCTTCCCGCTCGACGATGCCCGCAACCTCGACATCGCCGGGATCACGCGGATCGCGCTCGCCGAATTCGAACGCTGGGTCGCCGACCCGCCGAAGCCCGACCCGGACCGCCCGGTCCCGCTGTCGCGGTTTTTGCGGGGCAGGTACTACATTACGCCGGAGTAGGTGGGTAGTGCCGCTTTTTGCTGGTCATGGCCGGAACAAGTCCGGGCATGACGACTATGCATTGGACAGCCGCCACACACTTCCCTCGCCCGTCTCCCCGTCCACTTTCACGCGCCCCGTTTCCACCATGTGGATGAGGTGCGCCAATACGCTCCTTGCCGCCGCCGGGTAGAGCTTCGGGTCGACGTCGGCGTACATGCGCGGGACCATCTCTTCGATGGTCGCGGGACCGTTCGCGAGCTCGGCGAGGATCTGGTCCTCGCGCTCGTGGCGGTGGGCGATCAGCGCCTTCACATAGGGCTCGGGCGCGTCGATGGGCGCGCCGTGGGTGGGAAAATAGCGGCCCGCGCCGAAGCGGCCGACCTTGTCGAGCGAGGCCATGTAGGCCGCCATGTCGCCGTCCGGCGGCGAGACGATGCTGGTCGACCAGCCCATCACATGATCGCCGCACAGCAGCGCGTCTTCCTCACGGAGCGCGAAGCACAGGTGGTTCGAGCAGTGGCCGGGCGTGTGCAGCGCCTCGACCGACCAGCCGGGGCCGGTAATCACGTCGCCGTCCCCGACGACATGGTCTGGCGAGAAGTCGAAGTCCGCCCCGCCCTCGCTCGCGCCGTCCTCGGGCCGGGTGCCGTGGGGCCCGTAGGCGTAGGCCGGTGCGCCGGTTGCGGCCTGCAGCGCGGGCACCGCGGGCGAATGGTCGATATGGGTGTGGGTGACGAGGATGTGGGTGACGGTCTCGCCGCGCACCGCGTCGAGCAGCGCGTCCACATGCTCGGCCAGATCCGGGCCCGGATCGACGACCGCCACCTGCCCGCGCCCGAGGATGTAGGTGCCCGTGCCGTGGAAGGTGAAGGCGCTGGGGTTGTTGGCGATCACGCGGCGGATCAGCGGGGTGATTTCGTCGACGCGGCCGTACTCGAATTCGAGCTCGCGGTTGTAGGGGATCTGGGTGGGCATGGCGGTGGAACCTTCTCCAATCGACGCGCGCTCTCAGAACAGCCTCATGCTGAGCCTGTCGAAGTATGAGGCTGGTGCCCTCGCCCTTCGTCAAGCTCAGGGTGAGGGCTCAGTCCGGCAACTCAGGACTTGCGTCCAATGGCGCCGCTGGCCTTCAGCGCGGCGATATCGCCCTCGGCGAAACCCCAGGCGGCGAGCGCGCTGTCGGTGTGCTCGCCCGGCACGCTGGGCGGGGAGTGGATGCGGCCCGGCGTGCGGGAGAATTTCGGGGCGGGGGCCGGCTGGGTCACGCCCGCGACATCCACAAAATTTTCCCGCGCGATGTTGTGCGGGTGGGTGTGGACCTCGCTCATGGACATCACCGGCGCGAAGCAGACGTCGGTGCCTTCCATGATCTCGACCCATTCGTCCCGGGTCTTGCCCCTGATGATTTCGGCGAAGCGGGCTTTCAGTTCCGGCCAGCGCTCGCGGTCCATCTGGTCGGGCAGGTCGTCGGCATCGGCGAGGCCGAGCTTGTCGAGCAGGAGGGCGTAGAACTTCTTCTCGATGGCGCCGATGGAGACGAACTTGCCGTCGGCGCATTCATAGGCGTCGTAGAAAGGCGCGCCGCCGTCGAGGATGTTCGATGCGCGCTTGTCCGTGAAGTAGCCGGACGCGTGCAGGCCCATGACCGGGATCATCAGGCTCGCCGCGCCGTCGACCATGCCGGCGTCGACGACCTGGCCCTGTCCCGAGCGCTGCGCCTCGTAGATCGCGGCCAGCACCCCGAAGGCGAGGTAGAGCGCGCCGCCGCCATAGTCGCCGATCAGGTTGAGCGGCGGCACAGGCTTTTCCGCCGGACCGATGGCGTGGAGCGCACCCGAGAGCGCGGTGTAGTTGATGTCGTGGCCGGCAGCCTTCGCCAGCGGACCCGTGCCGCCGAAGCCGGTCATGCGGGCATAGACCAGCTTCGGGTTGCGGGCGAGGCATTCGTCCGGGCCGAGGCCGAGCTTCTCGGTGACGCCGGGGCGAAACGGCTCGATCAGCACATCGGCGCTCTCGACCAGCTTCAGCACCGTCTCGACCCCGTCCGAGTTCTTCAGGTCCACCGCGACCGAGGGCCGCGAGCGGGTTGCGAGGTCGTACTCGTAGCCGCGCGGCACGCCGAGCCCCGCGTCGGCCGGGCGGTCGATCTTGATCACGTCCGCCCCGAGGTCGGCCAGCAGCATGCAGGCGAAGGGCCCCGGCCCGATCCCGGCCAGTTCCACCACCTTGAGGCCCACCAGCGGGCCCGAGCGTTTGGTTTCGTTCGACATGGCGTTCCCCCGAAAAGACATTCACCCGAAAAGACAGGGCGGCAAGCCTGCGGGTAAATCGACGCCAGTGCAACGCCCCGGCGCTCGCGCATGCCTTCTGCTAGCGCGAGAACGCGCCCGGTTCGCCGCGCCACTTCACCTGGAAGGCGTCGGCAGCGCGCAGTTCCTCGACAAGCTGGCGGCTGATAAGGCGGGCGAGCCCGGGGTCGGCGTTGATGCGCACATAGGTCAGGACGGATGTCCGCGCCTCGATCCGCAGCCGCAGCACCTCCTGCTCCGACCGGTCGGCATAGACGAGCAGCGCGCGCTCGTCGTTGAAGGCGTCGCGGACCAGGTCCAGGTCATAGGCCTGCGCCGCCTTACGCGCGGCGGATACCACGTCGGCGCGGCGCGCGCCCCAATAGCTGTCGCTGACATTGCCGCCGACGAAATCGGCCACCACCGGCGCGCCGCTGACCGCGGGCGTCAGCAGCGACGCCGCCGGCGCGGCGCATCCCGCGAGCCCAAGGGCGACAAGCACGACCGCGCCCCGTAGACTTCCGTTCCACCAAGACCACATCCTGCCCGCTCCTTCTCCTGCCGGGCCGCGTGAGGTTTCGCCCGGGCCCGCACCTGGACCAACGTATGCCACGTTCCGCCGTTCCGGACCCAGACCCAAAGGCCGTAACCGCGCCACGCGCGCCGATGCCGCTCCTCGTCGCGCTGATGGTCACGAGCCAGGTGGCGATCACCATCTTCCTGCCGTCGCTGCCGTCGATGGCGGGGGACCTCGGCACCAGCCAGGCGCTCGTCCAGATGACGGTGACGGCCTACCTGGCCGCGTTCGCCGTCGCACAGCTTGTCGTCGGCCCCATCTCCGACGCCATCGGCCGCCGCCGCCCGCTGGTCGCGGGCATGGTCCTGTTCACGCTGGCGAGTGTCGCCTGCGCCCTGGCACCGAATATCGAGCTGCTGATCGCGGCGCGCACGATCCAGGCCATCGGCGGCTGCACCTGTATCGTGATCGCGCGGGC
>JAEPNS010000316.1 GCA_017643325.1 Alphaproteobacteria bacterium
CTCAGCGGCCGTTCCGGTTCGGTAGCGACGCATCGGGGATTTTTGCGAAACTGCCCGGGTCGATCATCAGCTACGAGTGTCCGGGCCCGTTCCTCAACATACATGCCGACGGCCGACTGACCGCCGACCGTCCCCACACCGTCACCACGCCCGACGTGCGGGTCGCGAACACGGTCTGGCAATCCTATGGCTCCTGGAAACGTGACGGCCGGGCCCTGCTCTTCGACTTCGAGGCCAAGCGCGTCACGACCGAGCTGCGGATGGGGACGACGTCGTCGAGCCGGACGGAAGATCGGACAACGACGCTGGGCGTTGGTGGCGAATGGGTGCCGCGCTGCACGGCGGATGGCCTGGTGCTGAGCACAAAAATGTTTATACCCGGTGATCCGCCGCACGATGTTCGGCGGTTCATCCCGGCACCCTGACCGGGCAAGGCCCGTTGTGGCTTGGTGCGCCCGGCAGGATTCGAACCTGCGGCCTCGGGATTAGGAATCCCGCGCTCTATCCGACTGAGCTACGAGCGCGTGCGCCAAAAGCACACGCCCTAACTAGAGCATAACCGCGCGGGACGAAACCGGTTCAGATTCCAATAAAAGGCTGCGCGAGCCGCGCGATCGGGCCGCGAAACCGAAGGGGGGCGTCGGTCACCGCGAGACAGATGCAGTCCTGGCCCGGTTCGGCGACAGGCTGGTGTTCCAGATCGGCATCCGCCGTTTCCACGTCGCCGGCGGCGAAACGCTCGCCGCCGTCCACGAAGCTGCCTTGCAGCACCATGGTCAGCTCGAGTCCGTTATGCCCGTGCTCGGGAACGGGCCGGCCCGCCGGGATCCGCAACAGGCGCGCGGTCGGCGCGCCGCGATCGGCCACGAGCGGAATGTGGTAGGCCCCGCGCCCCAGTCGGCGCCAGTCCAACCCGTCCAGGTCGCTTCCCGCATAGCTGCGAAGCGGCTCGGGCAGAATTGGCCGCGCGCCGGACGGAAGCGGTGCCTTTACGGGCTCGGGTTCTGCCGACACCTCGACCCGTGCGAGCACGGAATCAAGTGCGTCGGCCGACATGGCGACCGGTGAGGCGTCTTGCACGAGCGCGCCGCCGATGGCCTCGGCCGCGCGCACCTTCGACCGGCACGCCGGGCACATTGCAATATGAGTCGCCACCAGCAGGGACAATGCCTCGGCGAGCTCGCCCGCCGCGTAGCGGACCAGGATTTCTTCGTCGGGGTGGTGATGGATCGTCATCGGGTACTCTCAAGCCTCGTCTTCAAGCAGGTTGCGGATGCGGCCGAATGCCAGCCGGATCCGGGATTTGACCGTGCCCAGGGGTATATCCAGGGCCTCGGAAATTTCGGTATGTGTCTTGTCGTCGAAAAACGACAGCCGGACGACTTCGCGCTGTTCCTCCGGCAGTTCCTCAAGCGCGGCACGGATGCGCTCTGCATCCTGCTTGCGCTCGACCACGGCGTCCGCACTCGGCGGCGCTTCCGGCACCAGAGCCGGATCATCGGGATCCGGTTCCGGGTGGTTTCGCCGACGGTACGCGTCAATACGGAGATTTCGTGCGATCGTGAAAATCCACGTCGACGCGGCCGCGCGCGACGGATCGTAACGGTCGGCCTTGCGCCATACGGACACCAATGCTTCCTGGGCAAGTTCCTCAGCCTGCGAATCATCGGAGCCGAGGCGCAGCATGTACGACTTCACGCGCGGCGCGAAATGCGCGAACAAAGCCGCGAACGCGTCCCGGTCGCGATCCGCGACGGACACGAGCAGCATGTTCCAGTCCGGCGCCGCGTCAGGGCGAGGCGTATCTTCATTCGGCACAGCGCTAATCCGCTTGCGCGGGAAACGGGGCCCCGCATCCGCCCGAACGGCGGAGTAGGGCAGACCGGTATCCCGGGGTATGGTGGCTGTCGACAACATATCGATTGCCACTACGTATCAAAAGGCGGTCTGGATCACTTGGAGCGGCCGGTCGTTCCATAATGGTGCATGATCCGCCCGCACATGCGCGGCGTAAAGACTGAACAATTCCTGTGTGAGCGTGCCGCGTGATGCCCCAAAAACTTGAAATTGCCGTCGTTGGCGGCGGAATTGCGGGACTTTCCGCGGCCTGGCTACTGTCGCGGCGTCATAATGTCACGGTGTTTGAGCGCGAGGGCTGGACAGGCGGACATGCCAATACTGTCACCGTCACGCTCGATGGCCGCACGACGCCCGTCGACACCGGCTTCATAGTCTACAATGAGACGAACTATCCGAATCTCGTAGCCCTGTTCGACCATCTCGGGGTCGCGACCCAGGAAAGCAACATGTCGTTCGGCGTGTCCCTTGACGGCGGACGCCTGGAGTATTCCAGCCGCGTGCCGTCAGGGCTGTTCGGACAGCGCATGAATGCCGCCCGCCCATCGTTCTGGCGCATGCTGGCCGACGTTCGGCGATTCTACGCCGAGGCGCCCGCAGCGCTGTCGGCGGGCCAGCTCCGCGACATCAGCATCGGTGCCTATCTCGATCGCCAAGGCTACAGCCAAGGCTTTCGTGACGACCACCTCCTGCCGATGGCCGCCGCAATCTGGTCAACGAGCACGCGCGACATGGCGAACTGTCCGGCCGAGACGTTCGTGCGGTTCTTTCAAAGCCATTCGCTTCTCGAGCTGCACGGACGGCCCCAGTGGCGCACCGTCACCGGCGGCAGCCGGGAATATGTTGCACGACTGATCGAGCCGTTCGCGCAACGCATCCGCAACACGAATCCTGTGGCCCGAATTGTCCGGCGGCCCGGTTCCGTGACGATCACCGACGTGGCGGGGCGGAACCACGATTTTGACCATGTCGTCATTGCCGCCCACGCGGACGAGGCGCTGGCGATGCTCGCCGAACCATCCGCGGACGAGACGGAGTTGCTGGGCGCGATCCCCTATACCCGCAACCGGGCCTACCTCCACCGGGACGCCGAACGCATGCCGCGGCGGCGCGCCGTGTGGGCGAGCTGGAACTACATCGCCGACGGCCAGGGCACCGATGACGCGCCGCCGGAGGTCACATACTGGCTGAACCTGCTCCAGGGTCTGCCCGGGCGCGAGGATATTTTCCTCTCTCTCAACCCGGCACACGAACCCGACCCGGCACGCACGGACGCCGTCTTCGCCTACGATCATCCGATGTTCAACCAGACCGCGCTCGCCGCGCAGCGCGAACTCTGGGCCCTCCAGGGCAAGCGGAACACCTGGTTCTGCGGAAGCTATTTCGGTTACGGATTTCATGAGGATGCCCTGCAGTCCGGCCTTGCGGCAGCAGAACTGCTTGGCGGTGTCACGCGACCGTGGATCCTGCCAGATCCGTCCAACCGGCTGTGGATCACCGACGCCGCACCGGACGTGCCGGCCATGGCCGCCGAATGACGCAGCGCTCGCGTGCATATTGCGGACACGTGGTGCACGCGCGCACGCGCCCGCGTACGCACCGCCTGCGCTACAGTGTCTTCTACCTGCTCCTCGATCTCGACGAACTTCCCACGCTCGACCGGCAGCTCAAGCTCTTCGGCCATAACCGCCGCGCCGTATTTTCTTTCCACGACCGCGATCACGGCCCGCGGGACGGAAGCGATCTGCGCGAATGGGTCGATGCCCAGCTCGAGGCGGCGGGCCTCTCGGTTCCGGGCGGGCGGGTCACGCTCCTTTGCCTGCCGCGCATTCTCGGCTATGTGTTCAACCCGCTGTCGGTCTACTTCTGCCACGACCGGGACGGCGCGTTGCGGGCCGTTCTTTACCAGGTCGCCAACACATTTTCCGAATCGCACACCTATGTCCTGCCGGTGAACGAGCCTGAATCCGCCGGAACCATGGTGCGCCACGCCTTCGACAAGGTCTTCTACGTCTCGCCCTTCATTCC
>JAEPNS010000317.1 GCA_017643325.1 Alphaproteobacteria bacterium
CGTCTTCGCTTTCGCGCTCGGTCCGCTGTTCGCATCCGCGCCGGTCATTGCCTTCGAGCGCGTCACCGATCACGGCCGGGGTATGAGCGCGGCGGTGCTGTCGACCTTCGAGATGACCGGCGGCGCGCTCGGCGCACTGTTCGTGAGCGTCACGCCCGAAGGGACGGCCTGGCCGCTGGCGATCTGCGTGTCGGGCGCGGCGGGCTTGCTCCTGGTCTCGGGCCTTCTCGCGCTGCGCCCGAGGTGGCGCGGCGTCAGCCCAGCATGACCTGCGCGCCCAGCCACAGCACCGTCGACAGGCCGATCTCGATCACGACGACCGCAACCGCCGTGCGGATCGGGACATCGAGCGCGGTCCGCGCGACAAACCCCGCGTAGACCAGCGTGCCCGCCATCGCCGCCATGTAGATGGCCGCGCCCCAACCCGGCTCGGATGTGCCCTCCATGGCGAAGATGGCCACGGTCGGAAGGATGATGGCCATGCGCACGACGCGTGCCCAGTTCCACGCCACGACAAAAAGCACGAATCGCTCGCCGCGCTGGATCGCTTCGAGGTAGCCCGCCATCACGAGTGCAAACAGAAGCCACGCGATCAGGTATGTGCCGATAAAGACGAGCAGGCTGTGGAACGGGTCCGCGTGCAGCGTTGCGGCCTCGTCGCCCTGCGCCAGCAGGATCGCGCCGATCACCTCGCCGGGAATCACGATGGCCGCTGCCCAGAACGAGTTCCAGAAGGCGTCCGGCGTCACCCGGAAGTACTGCAGGCCGGACCGGTCGAAATGGATCAGGCGCCAGGCGCCGAACAGGCCGTTGGCGGCATCGGTCAGATTGAACACGCGCCTTCGCGCTCCCTGCGATTAGGCCGAGAGCCCAAAATACGTCTCGAGGATCGCGAGGTAAATTTCCGTGAGTTGCTCGATGTCGGACGTGGCGACCCGTTCGTCGACCTTGTGCATCGTCTGTCCGACCAGTCCGAACTCCGCGACGGGGCAGAAATCCTTGATAAACCGGGCGTCAGACGTGCCCCCGGTGGTGCTCAGTTCCGGCGTGCGGCCGGTGACCTTCTCGACGGCCCCGGCGACCGCGTCGCTCAGTGGGCCTGGCGGGGTCAGAAAGGCCTCGCCGGTGACGCGGAAAGACAGCTCGTAGCGGGCCGAACTTCCCTCAAGGGCGGCATCAAACGTCGTGCGGACCCATCGTTCCAGGCTGTCCGAGCTGTGCAGGTCGTTGAACCGGATGTTGAACGTGGCCGAGACCTTGCCGGGGATGACGTTGTTGGCGGGGTTGCCCACGTCGACGGTGGTCACCTGCAGGGTGGAGGGCGGGAAATGCTCGGTCCCCTCGTCGAGCGGGTCGGCCGTCAGCGCAGCGAGCATGCGCACGAGGTGATGCACAGGGTTGTCGGCGAGATGCGGGTAGGCGGTGTGTCCCTGCGTCCCACGCACCACGACATCGCCCGTCGTGCTGCCGCGCCGGCCGATCTTGATCATGTCGCCGAGCGTGTCGGGGTTGGTGGGTTCGCCCACGATGCAGGCATCGAGCTGTTCGCCGCGGTCGGCCAGCCATTCCAGCACCTTGCGGGTGCCGTTGATCGCCGGGCCTTCCTCGTCGCCCGTGATCAGCAGGCTGATTGAGCCCGGCGTGTCCCAGGACCCCGGTGCGCCGTGCCGTTCGACCAGCTGGGCGACGGCCGCCGTGAAGGCCGCGACCGCACTTTTCATGTCGGCCGCGCCGCGTCCGTGCAGCATGCCGTCGCTGACCTCGCCGGAGAACGGATCGCGCGTCCAGTCCGCCGTATCGCCGACCGGCACGACGTCGGTATGGCCCGCAAAGCAGAAGTTTGGGCCGGCGTCGCCGAGGCGGGCGTAGAGGTTGTCCACGTCCGGCGTGTCCGGCGCCTCGAAGCGCAGCCGGTGGCAGTCGAACCCGAGCGACTCCAGGGCGTCCGACAGCACGCCCAGCGCGCCCGCGTCGTCGGGCGTGACGCTGGGACATCGGATCAGCGCCTGGGAGAGCGCGATGGGATCGCCCGCGGAGGACGTGGTTGCGGACATGGCTGTTCGTTCAGTCGCGCAGGAGTTCGTTGATCGAGGTCTTGGCGCGGGTCTGCTCGTCGACACGCTTCACGATGACGGCGCAGTAGAGGCTGGGTCCCGGCGATCCGTCTGGCAGCGGCTTGCCGGGCAGGGAGCCGGGCACGACCACGGAGTAGGACGGCACCCGCCCTGTATGAACCTCACCGGTTTCGCGGTCGACGATCTTGGTCGACGCGCCGAGGTAGACGCCCATGGACAGCACCGCGCCTTCCTCGACGATCACGCCCTCCGCGACCTCCGAGCGTGCACCGATGAAACAGTTGTCCTCGATGATGACCGGGTTCGCCTGCAGCGGCTCCAGCACGCCGCCGATCCCCGCGCCGCCGGACAGGTGCACGTTCTCGCCGATCTGCGCGCAGCTTCCGACGGTGGCCCAGGTGTCCACCATGGTGCCGCTGGCGACATAGGCACCCAGGTTCACGAAACTCGGCATCAGCACGACGCCCGGCGCGATATAGGCCGAGTGGCGCACGACCGCATTCGGCACCGCCCGGAAGCCGGCGTTTTCGAAGTCTCCGGGCCCCCAGCCGTTGAACTTTGAAGGAACCTTGTCCCACCAGGCGGTGCTTTCGCCCGGGCCGCCCGGGATCATGGACATGTCGTTGAGCCGGAACGACAGCAGCACGGCTTTCTTCAGCCATTCGTGGACGATCCATTCGCCGTCGGCCTTTTCGGCGACCCGCGCGCTGCCATTGTCGAGGCGTGCGAGCGCCTCCTCGACGGCGTCGCGGTGCGCGCCGGTGGTGTCGGCGGAGAGGGAATCGCGATCGTCCCAGGCGGCCTCGATCGCGGATTGAAGATCGCTCGTGCTCATGGTTCGTCTCTGTTGGTGTTCTGTTGCAGGCGCGCGGAAGATGGCGGGGCGTGGGCCCCGATGTCAACGTTGCGGAGTTGCTCCCGGATTGCTGCTCAGTCGCCGATGTCGAGGGACTCAAGCCAGGCGACGAGGTTGTCCGTCTCGTGGTGGATATAATCCGACTCCGCGCCCGGGACGGCCCAGTACGGGTCGGCCTCGGTGTCGTGGCGCACCCACACGGTCGTCATCCCGAGGGCAGCCGCCGGTGCGAGGTTGGGGCCGATGTCCTCGAACATCACGGCGTGCTTCGGGTCGACGTCGTGCCGGTCGGCGAGAATCTCGTACGCCGTGCGGTTCGGCTTGGGGATGTAGTCGGCGTCCGCGACATCGAAGATGCCGTCGAAATGATGCGCCACGCCAAGCTGGCCGAGGACGTTGCGCGCGTGGTCGGTCGAGGCGTTGGTGAAGATGACCTTGCGGCCCGGCAGGTCCGCCAGCGCCTTGTCGAGGCGGGGGTTCGACGCGACCATGCCGTAGTCCACCGCGTGGACGAAATCCATGAACTCGACGGGGTCGACCCCGTGATCGTTCATCAGGCCCCGCAGGGTCGTGCCGTGCTCGCGGAACATGCGCTTCTGCTCGACGAGGGCCGCGTCGGGTTCGAGTGCGAGCGCCTCGGACACAAACCGCGTCATGCGCGCCGAGACCGCGGCCATTAGGCCGCAGGAGGCCGGATAGAGCGTGTTGTCGAGGTCGAAGACCCAGGTTTCGGTCTCGTGCAGCCGTTCGATCGGTTTCATCGCTTCAAAATCCCGGAAATCCGCCCCTTCCGACGTCACTTCGCGCGCGGCGGCACTAACCCTTCATTAACCGCACGCCGCCTAGAATTCAAATGACTAGAGGTGGGCGCCGGGCGCGCGAATTCCGCATGACCGTTTGCGCTCCGGCAACGGAGTGAGTTTCTTTGGCCAAGACTCCAGGCAGTC
>JAEPNS010000318.1 GCA_017643325.1 Alphaproteobacteria bacterium
CGTGCGATCGACGAGGGCGACGGGGTTTCCGCAATCCATCTCCTCGTTGAGGGCGTGCACTGCGCCAACTGCATCTCCAAGATTGAACGTACGCTCTCGGCGCGGCCGGATGTGATCGAGGCGCGGGTCAATTTCTCGACGCGGCGTTTGCTCGTTCGGTGGCAGGGCCCACCGGAAAGGGCAGACGAGATCGTTGCGGCTGTCGAGGCGCTAGGCTTCGGGGCGATCCCGTTCGATCCGACCGTCCTTGCGGGGCAGGGCGGCGCGGAAGGCACGGCCCTGCTGCGCGCCATGGGAGTCGCCGGTTTCGCGGCAGCGAACGTGATGCTGCTCTCGGTGTCCGTGTGGGCCGGGCTCTGGAGCGACATGGACGCGACGACCCGGGACCTTCTGCACTGGATTTCGGCTCTCATCGCGCTGCCGGCAATCGCCTATGCCGGCCGCCCGTTTTTCCGCTCGGCTGTGAGCGCCTTGCGCGCACGGCGAACCAATATGGATGTGCCGATTTCGCTGGCGGTGATCCTCGCGGCTGCGGTGAGCCTGGTCGAGACGATCGGCGGCGGTGTGCATGCCTATTTCGACGCCTCGGTCACATTGCTGTTTTTCCTGCTTGTCGGGCGCTATCTGGACCAGAGGGCGCGTGCCGAGGCCCGCCGATCCGCGGAGCGCCTGCTGTTGTTGCGTGCTACATCGGCCGCGGTCGAGCAGGCCGACGGGAGTGTGGCTTATCTGCCCGTCGAGCAACTCGACACTGAAATGACCGTGCGGGTCATGCCGGGCGAGAGGTTTCCGGTGGACGGCAAGATTGTCCGCGGAACGACCGGGATCGATGCGAGCCTTGTCACCGGGGAGTCGCTCCCGGCCGACGCGGGACCCGGCGCCAACATCTTTGCGGGCACCATGAATCTCGGCGCGGCGGTGTCCGTCCGCGTGGGAAAGATCGGCGACGACACGCTTCTCGCGGAAATCGCGCGCCTGGTGGAATCTGCGGAGCAGGGACGGGCCGCCTTTGTGCGTCTGGCCGACCGTGTCTCGCGCTGGTATGCGCCGGTCGTCCATGCCCTTGCGGCGGCGACATTCGCCGGCTGGATCGCGATTGCCGGCGCGCCCTGGCAGGTTGCGCTGCTGCATGCGGTGGCCGTTCTCATCATCACCTGCCCCTGCGCGCTGGGGCTCGCCGTTCCCGTCGTTCAGGTCGTGGCAAGCGGGCGACTGCTCAGTCGCGGCGTACTCCTGCGCACGGGCGATGCGTTGGAGCGGCTTGCGACCGTGGACACGATCGTTTTCGACAAGACCGGCACCCTGACGCGCGGCAAGCCCGAATGGGTCAACCGCGACGAGGTCGCGACTGAGTTTCTCGAGGTCGCAGCCCAACTCGCCTCTGCGAGCAACCATCCGCTCTCGCGCGCGCTGCAAGCCGCGCTCGGCGCCAACCGAACGCCGGGGGACGCGACGGAAGTGCCGGGTTGCGGCGTGACGGGCACGATCGGTCGCCAGAACTGGCGGCTGGGCCGCCATGACTGGTGCGGCGCCGAGAGCAACGCGTCGGAACGGCGCGGCCCGGAAATCTGGCTCAGCCGGGACGGTGTGCCCGTGGCGCGGTTCGCGTTCGCCGATGCGCTACGACACGATGCGCCCAACGAAGTGAAAAAGCTGATCGCGCGCGGCTACAGAATTGAGCTGCTCTCCGGTGACCATCCGGAAATTGTGCAGCGGGTGGCCGAGGGATTGGGAATCGCTCATTTCCGGGGTGGCGCGACACCTGCCGAAAAGGTCGCACACCTTCGTGCGCTGGAACGCGATGGTCGTCGGGTGATGATGGTCGGTGACGGCCTGAACGATGCGCCGGCGCTTGCGGCGGCGCACGTCTCGATATCGCCTTCGAGCGCTGCGGACATCAGCCAGGTGCAGGCGGACCTCGTCTTCCAGGGCGATGCATTGTCTCCCGTCCGCCTGGCGCTCGAAACGGGACGGTTCGCGACCAACCTGACGCGCCAGAACATCGCCCTTGCGATCGTCTACAACGCCATTGCCGTACCGTTTGCTGTCCTCGGGTTTGTCACCCCGCTCGTGGCCGCAGTGGCCATGTCGTCCTCGTCGCTGCTGGTGACGCTCAACGCTCTGCGGTTGCGTATCGTGCGGAAGGAGTTGAGATCGTGAACGTTATTCTCTTCCTGATCCCCGTTGCACTGTTTCTCGGCGGGCTCGGCCTTGCCGCCTTCATCTGGTCCATCCGCAGCGGCCAGTTCGAAGACCTCGACGGTGCGGCGCACCGCATCCTCATCGACGACGACCCTCCGCCTCGTACCTGACCGGTCCGTTTTCGGGTGGAACCGGGACCTCCCTCCCGCGTTGGTCCGTACGTGTGTTCGGATTGCGTGTTTCTAGCGTCAACAATTGCGTTGGTGCGATTCAACACCCGCCGATAGCCTGTCTTGATCGATCATCGGAAGGAATCGTCCCCATGACCCTGTCCTCCATCCTTGTCTGGATTGTGCTTGGCCTCATTGCCGGGCTGCTCGCGAAGCTCGTCGTGCCAGGACGCGATCCGGGCGGCATCATCGTCACGATTGTTATCGGTATCGTCGGCGCGGTGATCGGCGGGTTCATCGGGGGATTCCTCGGCCTCGGGGCTGTCGGTGGCCTCAATCTTGGCAGCATTGTGCTGTCGGTGATCGGCGCGATCATCCTCGTGCTGGTCCTGCGCGCAATACGACGCTAACCCCTCGCAGAAAATGCATAAGGCCCGCCCATCGGCGGGCCTTTTTTGTGCGCTGATTGTTGCCGGATGCGCTGCTATAAGGCGGATCGGGAGAGAGACGTGAATCCAGGATCAGGTATATATCAGCCGGTGTCGGACCCGGTTGGGACAGATACGCCCGGCGCGGCGGAAATCGGGTTCTCCGTGCCCGAGCGCTACAACGCGAGCGCGGTCCTGTTCGACAACCTCGACGCCGGGCGCGGAGCGCGCACGGCCGTCTTGTCGGGTGACCTCCGGCTGACCTACGCAGGCTTGTGTGTACTCGCAAGCCAGGCCGGTCATGCGTTCGCGGCGGCCGGGCTGGAAAGGTCGGAGCGCGTCGTGATGCTGCTCGACGATACCGCGGTCTATCCGGCCGCCTTTTTCGGTGCGGTGCGTGCCGGGTATGTGCCTGTGCTGGTGAATATCCTCTCTCCGGCGGAACTCGTCCGCTATTACATAGAGGACAGCGGTGCCCGCGTGATCGTCGCGGAAGCAAACATGCTTGCGGTCCTCGCCGAGGCGCTGGATGAAGGTCCGAATGTTGACCTTGTTGTGGTTGCGAACGGCGACGTGCCGTCGGAGTTTCCGGCGCAAGTCCGGTCGTGGGAGGACTTCATCGGCAGTCAGGAGACGGAACTCGCGCCTGCCGACACGCACCGCGACGACATGGCGTTCTGGATGTACAGCTCTGGCAGTACAGGACGGCCCAAGGGCATCGTCCACCTGCAGCACGACATGATCTACACGCACCTGAGCTATGGCGAGAGCGTGCTCGCCCTGACCGAAGACGATATCGTCTATTCCGTGCCGAAGATCTTTTTCGCCTACGGCTTTGGCAATTCGATCACCTTCCCGTTCGCGGTCGGGGCGGCCGTTGTTCTGAACCCCGGGCGGCCGGAACCGGCGCCGATTTATGACGCGATCGAGGCCCATCGGCCGACGGTCTTTTTCGGCCTGCCGACCCTGTACAACGCGATGGTGGCGCATGAAGACTCCGAACGGCGCGACCTTTCCAGCGTTCGCATGTGCATCTCCGCCGCCGAACCGCTCCCGGCGGAGACGTTCCGGGAATGGAAGCGGCGCTACAACGGGCTGGAGATCCTCGAGGGGCTCGGGTCGACAGAGGTTCTGC
>JAEPNS010000319.1 GCA_017643325.1 Alphaproteobacteria bacterium
CTTGGGCAGCGGCGGGCGGATGCGCACGCCGGACAACGCGACCCCGTCGCCGTCGGCGGCCGCTTTCTCCAGCGCCGCGCGATAGTCTTCGAACCGCTCGATGAGGCCATTGATGAGGTCGTGGGGACCGGTGTGCGGGATGTCCTCCACAGCGGCGGACACGTCGACCACCTCGTCGCCGCGCACGACACCGAGCCGGAAATCGTCGAAATACATGATTTTCATCTTGTTCCCCTTGCCCCTGCCGGGCGTGTTCTGTTTGTTTCGGTTCTGGTTCTAGCAGACCCGCGCCCGCAAAGGCGACCGGTACGCGCGCAGGGAGAGAGACGAGATGAAAGCATCCTATATCGAGAAGCACGGCGGACCCGAGGTCCTGATCTATGGCGACCTGCCCGACCCCGAGCCGGCCGCCGGAGAGATCATTGTCGACATCCACGCCGCGACCGTGAACGGTGCCGACTGGAAGGTCCGCGCGGGCGGCACCTACGGTGAGATCGAGAATTTTCCCTACGTGCTGGGCCGGGATTTCTCCGGCGTGGTGGCCGCGCTCGGCGAGGGGGTCGACGACTTCGCGGTCGGCGATCCAGTTTTCGGCGTCTGCGCCCAGGGCCAGGAAGGCACCTACGCCGAGAAGATCGCCATGGACGCCAGCATCGTGTGCGCGAAACCCAACAGCATGAGCCACATCGAGGCGGCCTGCCTTTCGCTCACGGGCCTGACCGCACTGATTTCCGTCGAGGACACGCTTGAGCTGAAATCAGGAGAGACCATCCTTATCCAGGGCGGTGCAGGTGGCGTGGCCGGGTTCGCGATCGAACTGGCCAAGCATCTCGGGGCAAATGTGATCACCACCGCGAGCACCGGCAACGTGGACTATGTGAAGAGCCTCGGTGCGGACCAGGTGATCGACTACACCAAGGAGGACTTCACCGAGGTTGTCTCCGACGTCGATTGCGTCTTCGAGACCGTCGGCGGCCCGGTGAACGCCAAATCCTTCGAAGTGGTCAAATCCGGCGGGCGCGTCGCGTCGATCGCATCCGGTCCCAAGGCACCGGCCTCGCCGCGCGACGACGTGGCCTCCCTGCGCCCGGCCGTCGGCCGCGACCGTCCGCACCTGGAGCGGATCGTCGAACTGTTCGAGGCCGGCGCGGTCCACGCACCGCCCGTGACGACCTTCTCCCTTCAGGACGCGGGCGAAGCGCACCGGATCAGCGAAGGCCGCCACCTGAAGGGCAAGCTCGTCTTCGAGGTGCGCTAGGCGGATGCTCTACATCATCTACCAGGAGGACGGGCCGGGCTCGAAGGAGCTGCGCGAGATCCACAAGCCGGCCCACTTCAAGTACCTCGAGGAACATGAGGACATTCTCGTACTCGGTGGTGCAATGCTCGCCGACGACGGTGTCGAGCGAATCGGCAGCGTGCTGATCCTCAACGTGCCGGACCGTGCGGCCGCAGAAAAATTCTCCGAGAACGAGCCGCTGCGCCAGGCCGGCACGTTCAAGAGTGTCAAGATCACGCGCATGCGCCGGGGCCAGTGGAATCCCGACGCCGCACCCCAGACACCCGAGGGGAACTAACAGCTACTCCGCGGCGGTCGCGTCGTCGCGCATGTCCTCGAGCGCGGCCTCCTCGCCATAAACGGGGCTTTCGCCGAAGGTATAGAAGGACTCCCAGGCGTTGCCGTCGGGATCGAACACCCAGGCCTTGTCCGAGCGCGCGTAGCAGCAGGCGACCTTGCCTTCTTCGGACATCGGCACCTCGGCGGCCTTCAGACGCGCATGCACGGCGCGCAATTGTGCTTGGTCCTCGACCTGGATTCCGAAATGGTCCACACCCGCGACAGGCCGGCGCGTCGAGATCGCAAAATTGACCTTCGGGTCGTCGAGCATCCACTTTGCGTAGTCGTCTTTCAGGACCGTCGGCTCGGCCGAGAACAGCTCGCTGTAGAAACGGACGGAGTTGTCGAGATTTTCGACATTCAGGTTGATGTGCAGGCGCATCGGCTTGTCCTTTCGCGCTATCGCGTGTCTCAGGATCTACGATCCGGCACGCGGATTTCAACATAGATGGCGTCATGGTCCGACAGCGCGCCGCCGGACCCGGTCTCGGCACACAGGTTTCCCGGCGCATGACACTCGAGACCGCGCGCGAAGAACCAGTCGAGCCGGAAACGCGGTGCACGGGGGTCGTCAGGGCCGGAGCGTTCGGTGGCGAGGTCAAGATTCGCTGACGACCATGAATACCCGGCTGCGCGGGCGATATCGAAGAGCGGCTCCCAGGGCGCGGGGTCGACAAAGGCAGTCGCCACCCGCTCGTACAATCCATTGCGCGCCTCCGCGTCACGCATGGCGTCCTTGGATGCAGTGCGGGTGTTGAAGTCGCCGCCGATCAGGACCGGCGCATCACCGGCATAGCCGTCCACGGCATCGAGCAGCGCACACATCTGTCGTGCACGCTCATCCGGCCCTGCATGGCTTTCGAGATGAGTCGAGACCAGCACGACATCCAGGCCTTCGACAGCAATTCTTCCTGCGAGCGCGATCCGGCTTCCCAGCCGACGTTGTTGTCCGGGGCGCGTCATCCAGGACGTGTCCTCGGCAAGGCGGATCAGCAGGGGGTCGCGGATCGTCGCACGCGACAGGACCGCATTGCCGTGCAGACCAGGCTCCCCTACCTCGTCCAGCTCCAGGAACTCGACGGCATAGGCGTAGGACACATCCATGCCATGAGAGATGTCACGCGCAACATGCCGTCGCCCCGTCCGCGCCAGTCCGTGGTCAAGCTCGCACAAGAGCGCGACGTCGGCCCCCGCATCGATAAGAAAGCTCGCCAGATCCTCCGGCGCGTGACCGCGCTCGACATTCCAGAAGACGACCCGCAACGGCGCTTGCGCTTCACATGCGGAAGGCAGGCCCCCGCACTCGATCCTGTGGAGCATTTGCGCTTTCCCGCCGACGCGCGCCGCCGCCAGGTCGGGGCAGGTCTCGCGCGCAAGTCGCGGACGTTCCAGGACCGTGAGGTCGGGGTCAATGCGGGGCGACATCGGACCCGGAAACAACGCTGGCGCGGATGTGGCCGAGATAATCCTCAAGCGCCGGTGTGCGTGCATCCGCCACCTTGCCGCCTTCGTCCCAGCGCCGCAGAGCGACGGCGTCGGAGGCGTATGGCAATGCTTCGAATACGGCGGCCTCATGACGCGACATCGGACCGCCCTGCAGTTCGAGGCTGCGCACAGAAGCGAGGGACAATGTCTCGAAATAATCCGGCTCGACCGCGCAAAGGTAGCGCTTCGCATCGACGTGCATGCGCACCGGTTCCGTCACCGAAGGCGGGAACCGTTTCGCGAGCCAGCCGGCGCCGATGTCCTCGTGCCGGTCGTCGATGCCGCGCGCGGCAGGTTCGGGCCCGTGCTTGTGCAGCATGTGTCCGATGTCGTGCAGCAGCGCCGCCGTCACCAGCGCGCTGTCGCTCCCCGCCGTTTCGGCCTGTTGCGCGCACTGCAATGCGTGCTGGCGCTGGGTCACGACCTCGCTGTACCGCGCATCGCCATGCGCGGCGAAGATCGCCTCGATCTCTTCAAGCACCGTTGTAGGATCTGTCACTGGCCCGGCCTCACACGAACATCTTGCGAAGCCGCTGGGACAGCATGTCCAGCAAGGTGACGGTCACGATGATCACGATCATCACCGCAGCCGTCTCGCCGTAGTAGAAGCCGCGGATATACTCCCACAGCAGCACGCCGATTCCGCCCGCGCCGACGAGACCGACCACGGTTGCCGAGCGTACGTTGGATTCGAAACGGTAGAGCGAGTATGAAATCCAGAGCGGCATCACCTGCGGGATGATCCCGAAGATCACCTCCT
>JAEPNS010000031.1 GCA_017643325.1 Alphaproteobacteria bacterium
CTCCATGTGCCTGGCGATGAATGCCGACAAGCTGGAGCCGGGCGAGCGCTGCGCGTCCACCTCGAACCGCAACTTCGAGGGCCGGCAGGGCCGCGGCGGCCGCACCCACCTGGTCAGCCCGGGGATGGCAGCGGCTGCGGCGATCACCGGCAAGCTGACCGATGTCCGCGACCTCTAGGCTTGGCCGCCGATCCCGCGAGCGCTGGGCTGCCGGTCCGCTACGCGGGGATCATCCTGCGCACGGTCGCGGGGCTGGTCGATCTGGGAATCATCTGGCTGTTCGCCTGGGGCGTCGCGGCGCTGTTCGGCCTGCCGTTCATGGCGGGCACGTCGGAGCAGCTCGCGGCCGACACGACGTCGCTGCACATGCTGAACGCGGTGGTCCTCTTCTTCGCGTGGCTGTACTTCGCGGGGATGGAGGCCAGCGGGCTGCAGTCGACCGTCGGCATGGCGATCATGGGGATCTATACGGCCGACATTGCCGGCGACCGGGCCGGGTTCTTCCGCACCAGCGCGCGCTACTGGGCACGCTTCATATCGCTGGCCATTCTGTTTCTCGGCTTCCTGCCGATCCTGTTTTCGCCCCGCCGGCAGGCGCTGCACGATATGCTCGCCGGCTGCACGCTGCACAAACGCTAGGAGTTGCGTGATGGAGAAGTTCAACAAGGTGTCCGGCGTCGCCGCGCCACTGCCGATGGTCAATGTCGACACCGACAAGATCATTCCCAAGCAGTTCCTGAAGACGATCGAGCGCACCGGCCTGTCGAAGGGCCTGTTCTACGAGCTGCGCACCGACGAGAGCGGCAAGCCGACCGGCGAGTTCGTGCTCGACAAGGAGCCCTACTCCAAGGCGGAGATCCTGATCGCCGGCGACAATTTCGGCTGCGGCTCATCGCGTGAGCACGCGCCGTGGGCGCTGCAGGATTTCGGGATCAAGGTGGTGATCGCGCCGACCTTTGCCGACATCTTCTACAACAACAGCTTCAAGAACGGCATGCTGCTCATCAAGCTGCCGCAGGAGCAGATCGACACGCTGATGGCCGTGGCCAAGGATCCGGAGAACCCGGAGATCACCGTCGACCTCGAGAAGCAGGAAATCCACGCGCCGAACGGCATCGTCTATCCGTTCGAGATCGACCAGTTCCTGAAGCACTGCCTGCTCGAGGGCCTCGACGACATCGGCCTGACCATGCAGCGCGACGGCAAGATCGGCGATTTCGAGGGCGGCCAGCGCGGCCAGCAGCCCTGGCTCTACCGCGACGCGTCCTAGGCGCGCGGCACAAGAAAACGAACGGGGAGAAGCACACATGCCCGCCAACAAGAGTGTCCTGGTTCTGCCGGGTGACGGGATCGGCCCGGAGGTCATGGAACAGGTCCGCCGCGTGATGGGCTGGTTCGAGGCCAAGGAGGCCGTGTCCTTCGCGGTCGACGAGGATCTCGTCGGCGGCGCCTGCTACGACGCCCATGGGGTGTCGATCCGCGACGAGACGATGGACAAGGCCCTGAACCTCGACGCCGTCCTGTTCGGCGCGGTCGGCGGGCCGAAGTGGGACGACGTACCCCGCGAGCATCGCCCCGAAGCGGGCCTGCTGCGCCTGCGCAAGGACCTCGATCTGTTCGCGAACCTGCGTCCGGCGATCGTGATGGACGCGATGGTGGAAGCGTCGACCCTCAAGCCGGAGGTCGTGAAGGGCCTCGACATTCTGATCCTGCGCGAGCTCACCTCGGGAGTGTATTTCGGCGAGCCGCGCGGCGAGCAGACGCTCGACGACGGCACCGTGCGCGTGATCGACACCCAGGCCTACACCGAGGACGAGATCGTGCGCGTCCTGCGCGTCGGCTTCGAGCTGGCAAAAAAGCGCCGCAACAAGGTGCACTCGGCCGAGAAATCCAACGTGATGGAGACCGGCGCGTTCTGGCGCAAGATCGCCGGGCGTGTCGCCGAGGAAGAGTATCCCGATGTCGAGTTCCAGCACATCCTCGCCGACAACTGCGCGATGCAGCTCCTGCGCGACCCGCACCAGTTCGATGTGATCGTCACCGACAATCTGTTCGGCGACATCCTGTCCGACGAGGCGGCCATGATGACCGGCTCGCTGGGCATGCTGCCGTCGGCCAGCCTCGGCGCCGAGGACCCGGTGACGGGTGCCCGTCGCGCGCTGTACGAGCCGGTGCACGGTTCTGCACCGGACATCGCGGGCGAGGGCAAGGCCAACCCGCTGGCGATGCTGCTCTCCTTCGCGATGATGCTGCGCTATTCCTTCGACCTCGGCAGCGAGGCCGACATGGTCGAGCAGGCGGCCCAGAACGTCCTCAACGAGGGCTACCGCACCGGCGACATCATGCAGGACGGCTGCACGCAGGTCTCGACCGAGGAGATGGGCACCAAGCTCCTCGCCGAGCTCGACAGCCTGTCGGCGTGATTTGACGGCGCGGGCAATGCGAGGGTAGCGTTCACCCATGTCGTATCGCACGGGATACCTGATCGCGGCGGCGGTCCTCCTCGCGACCGCCCTTCCGGCCCATGCCCAGCAGGTCGTCGAGACCAGCAGCGGCAAGCAGGTGTCCGGTCATGACTGCTCGGTGAGCCAGGCGTCTCTGGCCGCGATCCGGGACGCCGAGACCGACCGCAAGGCCGACACGCGGGCGAAGCTCGAGTCGCTCCTCGATTCCGCACTGGCCAGTCCGAAGACGCGTCAGACGGCCCAGTCGCCGGTTGTCTTCCCGCCGGCCCGGCCCGGCAGCTGACATTCCCTAAACGCAGTCCCGTTCCGACGCGTTCGTGTTGATCGCGCGCATGTAGCGCGCCTCGATGCCTTCCGGCCAGACGATGCGGATGCGGTCGGGTGTCAGGAACGTGACCCGCGCGGCATCGGCCGCGCTGCGGTCCTCGTCGCGGGCCGGCGATCCGAACCACACGAACGTCTGCGCGCCCTGCGCGAGATACGCGACCGGGCGGATCACCTGCATGTCGACACGGTTTCCGGCAGCCAGCAGGCAGCCGTCGCGAAACCCGATCCGGTTGCCGTGGCTGCGCGGGAGGGTCGGCAGCTCGAGGGCCCAGTCGCCATAGAGCGGTTGCTCGACGGGCGTCGCGCCACCAGCGCATCCCGCCAGCAGTAACGCGGAGACGACAAGAACCCTAGAGGTCGATCTCGCTATAGCGCATCTCCACGTTGGTCGTGGTGTATTCGCCGGTGAAGAACTTCTCGATTTCCGGCAGCACCTCTTCCTTCATCGTCGCGCTGTCCTCATAGGCCTGCATGTCCGCTTCATTCTCCCAGATGCTCAGCGTGAACCCGGCGTCGGGGTCTTTGCTGTCGCGGAACAGGAAGCGTCCTTTCAGGCCCGGCTGGGGCCCCGCCTTGCCGACGGCCGTCTTGAAGGCCGATTCGAAGGCGTCCCACTGGCCGGACTGGATTTTCCCCCAGCTGATACGTGCGTGCATGTCACTCTCCCTGGTCGGAAGCGGGGCGATGTGCGCGGCCGACCCCCGCGCCCCGCAGTTCGGGTTCGAGCCGGCCGGTCATCCAAAGATACAGCATCCGGAAATCGCTCAGGAAGGACCACACCGGGTAGGTAAAGGTGGCGGGCCGGTTCCTCTCGATGAAGCCGTGACCGATCCACGCCGGGCCGTAACCCGCGACCGGCGCGATCAGCAGCAGCCACCACGGCCCGGTGACCACCCCGAAACCGATCAGCAGCAGCGCCGCGATGGTCCCGGCGTAGTGGATCGCGCGGGTTTGCGGGCGCGCGTGTTCCCGCAGGTAGTGGGGCCAGAACTCGGCATAGGTCGAAAATCGTTCGGACATGGCGTCAATTCTGGCACATAGGGTGTCGGACAGGCGAGGAGGTCACCCGTGCCGGATATCTATGTCGAGCCGGATGCGATTCCAGCGGAAATTCTGGACCAGATGAAGGTCAGCCTCGAACGCCGCGCGGCGACGCCGCAGCAGGCCGCGGCACTGCGGGCCTATCTCGCGGACATCGATATGCCCGACGGCGCCCGCGTGCTGGATGTCGGGTGCGGCACCGGCCCCCAGTCCCGCACCATTGCGGGTCTGGCAGGCGTGGGCGAGGTGGTCGGTGTCGACCAGCTTGAGCCGTTCCTCGAACGCGCACGCGAACTCGCGGCGGACCTCGACAATGTCTCCTTCCGCCAGGCCGATGCGCGCGCGCTCCCGTTCGACGATGCGTCCTTCGACGTGGTTGTCCTGCACACGCTCCTGACCCATGTGCCCGGCCCGGAAGACGTGCTCGCGGACGTGCACCGGGTGCTTCGGCCCGGCGGGCAGGTCGCGATCTATGACGGCGATTTCACGACCATGACCGTCGCCACCTCCGATGCGGACCCGCTGCAGGCCTGCATCGATGCCTTCGTCGAGGGCAATGTCCATGACCGGTGGCTGGTGCGCCGCCTGCCCACCCTCCTGCGAGAGGCCGGCTTCGAGCCCGGGCCGACCCGCAGCCACGGACACCTGGACACCGAGGTGTCGCAGCTGACCCGCGGCTGGACGGAACGCGGTGCGCTCTACATGCGCCAGTGGGGCCGGATCGACGCGGCGATGGAGGCCGCACTGGTCGCCGAATGCGCCCGGCGGATCGACGAAGGCACGTTCTACGGCTTCATGAACTATGTGAGCATCCTCGCGCGGAAGACCTAGCCGACAAAAACCGCACCGTGCGCGGCCGTCGCAACCGCGCAAAACTTGCAAATCCCGGCCTCCGGGCTTATTTCATCGCCCGCACGGCGCATCGGGCGCCGCGAAACAGGGACATGGACCCATGGGTTACAAGGTTGCCGTGGTCGGCGCGACGGGCGCTGTCGGGCGCGAGATGCTGCAGACGCTGGCGGAACGCGAGTTTCCGGCGGACGAGGTGGTGGCGCTGGCGAGCGCGCGCTCGGTCGGGCGCGAGGTTTCCTACGGCGAGGACCGGACCCTGAAAGTCCAGTCCCTGGACGACTACGACTTCACCGGCACCGACATCGCCCTGTCGTCGGCGGGCGCCAAGATCTCCGCTGCGTTCGCGCCGAAGGCGGCGGCGGCCGGGTGCATCGTGATCGACAACACGTCCCAGTTCCGGATGGATCCGGACGTGCCGCTGATCGTGCCCGAGGTCAATCCCGAGGCGGCGGCCGGCTACACCCAGCGCAACATCATCGCGAACCCGAACTGCTCGACGATCCAGATGCTCGTCGCGCTCAAGCCCCTGCACGATGCCTTCGGCATCAAGCGGGTGGTGGTCGCGACGTACCAGTCGGTCTCCGGCGCGGGCAAGGACGGCATGGACGAGCTGTTCAACCAGACGCGCGCCGTCTACGTGAACGACCCGATGGAGCCGAAGGAGTTCACCAAGCAGATCGCCTTCAACGTGATCCCGCACATCGACGTCTTCATGGACGACGGGTCCACCAAGGAAGAGTGGAAGATGGTCGTCGAGACCAAGAAGATTCTCGACCCGAAGATCAAGGTGTCGGCGACCTGCGTGCGCGTGCCGGTCTTTATCGGCCACGCCGAGGCGGTGAACGTCGAGTTCGAGCGCGAGGTCTCCGAGAAGGAGGCCCGCGAGATCCTGCGCGACGCGCCGGGCGTGTCGGTGGTCGACCACCGCGCCAACGAGGGCTATGTCACTCCCGAGGAGGCGGCAGGCGAGGACGCGGTCTATGTCAGCCGCATCCGTGACGACGCCACCGTGGACAACGGCCTGAGCATGTGGGTGGTCTCCGACAACCTGCGAAAGGGCGCGGCCCTGAACACGGTCCAGATCGCCGAGCTGCTCGACCGCGAATACCTGCGGAAGTCCATCGCTGCCGAATAGGGTGTCAGCGCTCGATCGGTTGCTCCGCGAACACGGACTGATCGCACGGGGCGCTTTCCATCCCGCACCTGATGATGACGTGCCCGGCGGCCCGGGTACGCTTGTGCTCGTCGGCAACGCCGGACCGCAGATGTGGCGCGCGTTCGAGGCTGCCCGCCCGGCTTATGCCGACGACCCCGATCCGCTCGACGCATGGGTCCGCGATGTCCTGGCGGGCATTGCCGGGGACGTCGGCGCGACGGCGCTGTTTCCGTTCGGCGGCCCGCCGTACCTCCCGTTCCAGCGCTGGGCGCAGCGCGCCGGACCGGTCCATCCGTCGCCGCTCGGGGTGCTGATCCACCCCGATTACGGGCTCTGGCACGCCTATCGCGGCGCGCTCGCCTTTGCAGAGCGGCTCGATCTGGCGGCCCCCGACGACCGGCCGTCGCCGTGTGCAACCTGTGCGGACAAACCCTGCCTTTCGGCCTGCCCGGTCGATGCGTTTTCCCCCGACATCTATGACGTCCCCGCCTGTGTCGGGCACATCGAGACAGCCGCTGGCACGGACTGCCTGGAACTGGGCTGCCGGGCGCGGCGGGCCTGCCCCGTCGGGCGGGACGTCCTCTACGAACCGGCGCAGGCGGAGTTCCACATGCGCGCGTTCCGGCGCGCGAACGGCTAGGCGTTCCGGATCATGTCCCGGGCGGCGAGCAGGCCGCCGCCGACGATCAGTCCGCAGGCAATCGCCAGCGACCAGGTTGCCGTCGCCAGCCCCGCGGCCACAAGCAGGATTGTCGACAGCAGTGGCGCGGCGTAGGCGCCCGCGCCGAGCACGCGCAGGTCGCCGTGCTTCACGCCGTGGTCCCAGACGAAGAAGGCGGTGCCGACCGGGCCGAGGCCGAGCCCGATCACCGCCAGCCACGCGACGGTCCCGTGGGGCCAGACGGTCGGCTCCAGGGCGAGATGCGCGATCCACGCCAGCAGCGCCGTGCCGCCGCAGAAGGCGCCGACCGCGTCGGTCGACACGTGCGCAAAGCGACGAGACAGGACCGAGTAGCTCGACCAGGCCAGCGCGGCGCCGATGGCTGCCGCATACCCGGGCGTGTATTCCGGCCGGAAGGACAGGTCCGTGCCGCCGGTCAGGATCAGGGCCGCGCCGGCAAGCCCGGCGAGCGCGCCCGCCACGTGATACCAGCGCAATCGGCCGACGCCGCTGTCTGCCGGCAGCAGCGCCGAGAACAGCACGATCAGCACCGGCCAGAGATAGTTGATGAGGTTCGCCTCGGCGGGCGGAGCGTTCTGGATGCCGATGAAATACAGGAGGTGGTACCCGAACAGCCCGGCAATCCCGAGCGCCCAGACGGCCGGCGGCTGGCGCAGGTGGGCCAGCGGGTTGTCCCCGCGCGCGGTCCACACGGCGAGCGACAGCGCGAAGACGAGCGTGAATGCCATCGCCACCAGTTGCAGGGGCGGCACGGGGCCGGCCAGCGCACCGAACAGGGCGAGGGTGGACCAGATCGCGACCGCCGAGAGACCGATCCCCGTTGCGCGGCGGCGCGCCGCGGTGCTTCCGTTCATTCCCGATCCGGCACCGAGCCGGCCATGTCAGCGGCCTCGCGGATGATCCGGACGGTTTCCGTCCACAGCGCCAGTTCGTCGAGGCGCGCGAGCGGCCACCATTCGGCATGCGCGGCGTCGCCGCCTGCGACCGGTTCGCCGCCGGTCCAGCGCGCGGCGCAGTCCACCAAAGTGTAGTGGTAACGCACCGGCCGGTCGCCCGGCGGGACCGGGTTGTCGTCGTTCGCGGCCGGAACGGTCACGCCCTGGGTGCCGGGCCGGGCCGGATCGCCGTCGCGCACGATGGCGTCGACCACGTCGACGATCCCGACGACCTCGATCTCGATGCCGGTTTCCTCGCGCACTTCCCGTGCCGCGGTCTCGCGCCAGCCCTCGCCGAGCTCCTGTTTCCCGCCGGGGATGCTCCACTGGCCGATGCGCGGCTCCCGCCCCCGGCGGATCAACAGCACGTGGTCATCCTTCAGGACGACCACGCCAACGCCGGAGATCGGGCGGTCCGGGTACTCGCGTCCACTCATGGCGGGGTGCTCAGGACCGGGCGATCCGCCGGGCCGCGTTGCGGCGGCGGCGTGCGATCAGGTTGAGGATCTCGATGCCCGTCGCGAAGGCGACGCCGAAGTAGAGGTAGCCGCGCGGAATGTGGAAGTCGAAGCCCTCGGCCAGGAGCGCCACGCCGATCAGCAGCAGGAAAGCCAGCGCCAGCATCTTTACGGTGGGGTGCTTCTTGACGAAGGCGCTCATCGGTTCGGCGGCGACCATCATCACGCCGATTGCTATGACCACTGCGGCAATCATCACCTCGATATGTTCGGCCATCCCGATCGCGGTCAGGACCGAATCCAGCGAGAAGACGGCGTCGAGGAGAAAAATCTGGACGATCACGGCTGCAAATGTCGCCGAGCCCGGATTCCCGCCTTCCTCGGTGGCGCCCTCGAGCGCGTGGTGGATTTCGGTCGTGGCCTTGTAGATCAGGAACAGTCCGCCGCCCGCCAGGATGACGTCGCGCCACGAGAGTTCGACATTGAACAACTCGACGAACGGCGCGGTGAGGCCGATGAGCCATCCGAGCGCGAACAGCAGGGCGATCCGGCCCGCCAGCGCCATGAGCAGGCCGATGCGCCGCGCCCGCGCCTGCTGGTGTTCCGGCAGGCGGGACGTGACGATGGAAATGAATATGACGTTGTCGACCCCGAGCACGATCTCCAGCAGCGCGAGCGTGACCAGGCTCGCCCAGACGGCGGGATCGGAGAGGAGTTCGAGCATCGCAGGCGCTGCGCCCGGGCCACAAGGGCCCTAGTACATGTGCTGGCCGCCGTTGATCGAGAGCGTCGACCCGGTGATGAAATCCGCATTGTCGGCGGTCAGGAACACCACGCCGCGCGCGATATCGTCCGCCTTGCCGAGACGGCCGACCGGGATGCGCGCGATGATCTTCTCCAGGACGTCCGGCGGCACCGCGCGCACCATGTCGGTGTCGACATAGCCCGGCGCGATCGCGTTGACGGTGATGCCCTTGCCCGCGCCTTCCTGGGCGAGGGCCTTGGTGAAGCCGTGGATGCCGGACTTGGTCGCGGCGTAGTTGACCTGGCCGTACTGGCCGGCCTGGCCGTTGATCGAGCCGATATTGACGATCCGCCCGAAGTTGTTTTCGCGCATCCCTTCGATGACGGCACGTGAACAATTGAAGACGCCCGAAAGGTTGACGTCGATGACCTCTTTCCACTGTTCGAAGGTCATGCGGTGCATGGTGCCGTCGCGCGTGATGCCGGCATTGTTGACGAGGATCTCGACCGGCCCCACGTCCTTCTCGATCTTGCCGATGGCCTCCGCGACTTCCTCATGGTTCGCGACGTCGAACTTGACCGCCTTGATGCCGGTGCTTTCCTCGAACTCGCGCGCGCGGTGTTCGTTGCCGGCGTAGTTCGCGACCACGTCGCGGCCCGCGCCCTTCAAGGCGTTGCTGATCGCGGCCCCGATTCCCCGGGTGCCGCCTGTCACCAGTGCCACTCGACCCATCACACTCTCCCAAGACTAGTTGTTGCGCAGTGATGCCCGTTCCGGGTCTCGTTCGCTGCCTGTTGAATGAACGTTCCCCGATCAGTCCCGTTCGACGCACATGGCGATGCCCATGCCGCCGCCGATGCAAAGGGTCGCGAGTCCCTTCTTCGCATCGCGCTTTTCCATCTCGTGAAGCAGCGTCACCATCACGCGCGCGCCCGAGGCGCCGATCGGGTGGCCGATGGCGATCGCGCCGCCGTTCACGTTCACGATCTCCGGATCCCAGCCCATGTCGCGGTTCACCGCGATGGCCTGCGCCGCGAAGGCCTCGTTGGCTTCGACAAGTTCGAGGTCCTCGACGCTCCAGCCGGCCTTCTCCAGCGCCTTGCGGCTGGCCGGGATCGGACCCGAACCCATCACCGACGGCTCGACGCCCGCCGTGGCCCAGGAAGCGATGCGCGCCAGCGGCTTCAGGCCGCGCTTCTCCGCCTCGTCGGACGACGTCAGCACGAAGGCGGCGGCACCGTCGTTGATGCCCGAGGCGTTGCCCGCGGTCACGGTGCCTTCCTTGGTGAAGGCCGGGCGCAGCTTGGCCAGGGTTTCGGTCGTGGTGCCGTGGCGCGGATACTCGTCGGTGTCGACGACGATATCCTCCTTCCGCGTCTTGACGGTGACCGGCGCGATCTCGTCCTTGAACTTGCCGGCGTTCTGCGCCGCCTCGGCCTTCTGCTGCGAGCCGGCCGCGAACGCGTCCTGGTCGTCGCGCGTGATCTGCCACTGCTCGGCGACGTTCTCGGCCGTGTTGCCCATGTGGTAGCCCATCATCGCGCACCACAGGCCGTCCTTGATCATCGTGTCGACCAGCTTCACGTCGCCCATCTTGGTGCCGTTGCGCATCTGGGACGCGTGCGGTGCCTGGCTCATGCTTTCCTGGCCGCCGGCGACGACCACGTCGGCCTCGCCGAGCTTGATCGCCTGGTAGCCCTGGGCGATCGAGCGGAGGCCCGAGCCGCAGACCTGGTTGACGAGATATGCCGTGCGGTCTTCCGGGATGCCCGCCGCCAGGAGTGCCTGGCGTGCCGGGTTCATGCCGGTGGCGGCCGTCAGCACCTGGCCGAGCACCACCTCGTCGACGTCTTCCGCCGGGACACCGGCACGCTCCAGCGCGCTCGTGATCGCAACCGTCCCCAATTCGGCCGCGGTCAGGCCGGACAGAGCGCCGTTGAACGCGCCCACGGGCGTGCGGGCGGCACCGGCAATGAAGACTTCGGACATGTTCAATCTCCTGCTTTTCCGCGGAAGAGGCGCTCCGGAAACCGCCCCGAAGGGCGTGGAAATCCGCCAATTCCGTCAATCTGGACGTTGCTTTCGATATAGACCCCGGGCCGGGGAGAGTCCAGCGCAGGACCGGACGCGCCCCTTTCCGCGGGTGCCGGGAATCAGCGTCCGGCGAGCCATCCGGCGAGCGGCTCCCACACGGCCTTCCGCGCCCGCGAAGCGGCCACCATCCCGATATGGCCCAGGCGCGGGCTCATCTGTGTCGCGTCGGGCAGCAGTTCGGCGAGCGCGGCGGCGGAGGCCGGCGGGACGATCCGGTCCTGCTGCGGCACCAGCACCAGTGACGGAGTCTCGACGCGCCGCGGGTCGACCGGCGCGCCCGCGATCTTCCAGTCGCCGGTGAAGGGGGTGTTGCGGCCGTACCAGCCGCCCATGCATTCGCGCGCGACCGGCGCGGACAGGGGGATGCCGTCGTTGAGCCAGTCCTCGAGCGCCACGAAGTCCTCTGCCGCCTGGCTCGTCGGGTCCATGGCTGCGAACTTCACGAATTTCCGGGTGACCAGGAACGGGTCGAGCGCCGTGAACATCGACTGGATGATGTCGACCGGAAGTTCGCCATGGGCGTCGAACAATGGCCCGGCCGCCTCGACCGCGCGTGCGAGTGCTTCCGCCTGCACGACGCGTTCGGTGTGGAAATTCCAGGGCGTGGCCAGCAATGCGAGGCCCGAAATGTCGTCCGGGCGTCGCGCCGCCAGCGCCAGCGCGAGCAGGCCGCCCATGCAGTAGCCGACCACGGGAACCGGTGCATCGGCCAGGGCCCGTGCCGTGGTGAGCGCGGTTTCGAGCGGACCGGTGACATACGCCGTCAGGTCGTAGCCGCGCTCGCGTTCGCCAGGCGTGCCCCAGTCGACGAGCATCGGGCGCAGGCCCGTGTCCCGCGCCATCCACCGCAGCAGGCTCCGGCGTTCGGACAGGTCGAGGATATAGGCGCGGTTGATCAGGGAGGGGACGAACAGCACCGGCATGCCGTCCCCCGGCCCGTAGTCGAGCAGGCGGATTTCGCCGTCCCGCCAGAGGACGGGCGGATCTTCGAGGGACCGTTGGTAGGGATGGTTGCGGTACGCACGCACGCCCGCCGAGAACGCCGCGAGCCGGGCCTGGATTTCCGCGTCTACCGCATCTGCGAAAGGGTCGTCAGCTCCGTTTGGCGGCGGGTTTTCGGCGAGTGCCTTTTGAAGATTTCTTGCGCGTTCCGCCACGTTCGGCCTCCAGGCCGGCGATCCGCTTCTCAAGATCGGCAACACGCCGCGCGAGCTGATCCAGCCGCTCGTCGCGGTCGTCAGGTGCAGCGGCAGCGGCCGCGGCCCCATCCTCGGCAGGGGTGGCGTCGAGTGGCTCATCGCGATGTCCCGTCGGCGTGCGCAGCATGGCCGCGAGGTTGGCGGCGACCAGCGGGTTGGCCTGTGCGCCCACCGTGTTCAGCATGTCGAAGAAGCGCGCGGACTGGCGCGCCAGGTCCGGATCCGCGGCCATCGCCGTCAGCTGGTCTTCCCAGAGATCGAGATATTCGCGCGCAAGCGCGGCGAAATCGGGCTGGTCGTTCATGGCCCGACTATACCGTCGATCCCCGCCGCGCGGCCACCTCGTCCGTCTTTCGGTGCATTGCAGCATTTTTTGTGCGATCTGCTATAATTGCGGCAGTTGCACAGAAATTCGGATATGTCCCCATGGCGAAGTCCGACGGCGCCGAGCCGATCACGATCAAGAAATACGCCAACCGCCGCCTCTACAACACGGCGACGAGCAAGTATGTGACGCTCGACGATCTGTCGCAGATGGTGAAGGGAGGCGACGAGTTCATTGTCGTCGATGCGAAGTCGGGTGAAGACATCACGCGGCCCGTGCTCACCCAGATCATCTTCGAGGAGGAGGCCAAGGGCGAGAACCTTCTGCCGGTGAGCTTCCTGCGCCAGCTGATCCAGTTCTACGGCGACAGCCTGCAGTCGATGGTGCCCAACTATCTTGAGGCGTCGATGCAGGCCTTCTCCAACAACCAGGACCGGATGCGCAACTACATGGAGAGCGCGGTCGACCGCAGCATGTTCCCTCTCCACCAGTGGGAGGAACTCGGCCGCCAGAACATGGCCATGTTCGAGCGCGCCTTCCAGATGTTCACGCCCTATTCGAACGCCAGCGGCGAGGACCGGCCGGGTGCCGGGAACGGCGGGGGCAAGAACGACGGCTCCGATGACGAGAAGCTCGACGACCTGAAGACGCAGATCGACAACCTGCGCCGCCAGCTCGACGAGTTGTCCCGGTGATCCGCGCGGACCGCTAGCGCATCCAGTCGGGATCGATTTCCGGCTTCCCGCAGTGCCAGCCCTGGAGCAGTTCGACGCCTTCCTCGCGAAGAAGCTCGGCCTCCTCGCCCGTCTCGACCCACTCGGCCACGCATTCCAGCCCGATTCCCTTCGCAAGGTTGATGAGCGTGCGGACGAAGAGCAGGTTCTCCGGGTTCTGGAGGATATCGCGGATATAGGACCCGTCGATTTTCACCAGCGCGACGTTCAGCGAGCGCAGGTGCCGGAAGGATGTGAAGCCGGCGCCGAAGTCGTCGAGCGCGACCCGGCAACCGAACTGGGTCAGGGTCGACACGAAGCGCGATGCCTCGTCGATGTCGTCCAGCGCCACCGTCTCGGTGATCTCGAGAATAAGCCGCGACGCCAGGTCGGGCCTGTCCTGCAGGCGGTCCTCGAGACGGCGCAGCCATACCGAGTCCACGGCCGTCATCCCCGAGACATTGATCGAGAGCTTCATGTCTGGGTTGCGCTCGAGCGTGTCCAGCCCGAGGTCGAGGACCTTCCGGTCGATCAGCCGCATCAGTCCCATCTGCTCGACGACCGGCACGAACCCGCCCGCGGCGATCGGCGATCCGTCGGTGTCGATCATCCGGGCGAGCCCTTCATAGAAGGCCACCTCGCCGGTTTCCGATGAAACCACCGGCTGGAAGGCGAGCTTGAACCGGTTTTCCTTCAGCGCCTGTTTGACCTGTTCGGCGACGACCAGGTCGGGGCGCTCGGTCCGGGTGTGCTGCGGGACGTCGCTGTATTCCAGGTAGCAGTCGCAGCCCAGCCGCCGCGCCCCGCGCAGCGCGTCGTCCGCATGGGCCACGATCTCCCCGGCGGAATCGCCGTCGTCGGGGAAGACCGAGATGCCGACCGAGGCCGTGATCGTCATCGCGCCCGCCGGCGTCGAGACCGGGGTTTCGCGGATCGCGGCCAGGAACCGGCCTGCCACGGTGGCCAGTTCCGAGCGGCTGCACCGGTTCACGACCACGGCGAACCGGTCGAACCCGACGCGGCCGATGGTGTCGCCGGTGCGCATGCAGGTCTCGATTCGCCGCGCGGCCGACAGGACGATCGTGTCGGCGGTGTCTTCGCCATACACGTCGGCCACCGCGTTCAGCTTGTCGAGCCCGACGAGCAGGAGGCCGCCCTGCTGACGGGTGAGCTGGCTCTGGGTGATCGTATGATCGAGCGCTTCGCGAAGGCGGAGGCGATTGTAGTGGCCGGTCAGCGCATCGTGGTTGGCGAGGAAGCTGACTTCCTGTTCCGATTTCTTGAGCGCGTCGATATTGCGCACCGTGCCCGTGAGGCGCACCGGGTGGCCGGTCTCGCTCCGGGTGACGATCGCGCGCTCCTGCACCCAGACAAACTGGCCCGCATCGTCGCGCAGGCGGAACTCGCGGTCGAAGGATTCCTGCTGCTCGAGGTGGCGCGACAGCGCGATCATCCGGTGCGGCAGGTCTTCCGGGTGAATCCGGTTGAGGAAGGCATCGCCCGACGCAAGCGACGAATCGTCCGCAATGCGGACGACCGTAGCCGTATCTCCAGTCCAGGAGATCACGTCGGTTCCCAGTTCCCATTCGTAGAAGAGGTCGCCGGAAGCGACCAGCAGGTCGACAAGCTCGGCGAGCGAATGGTTCGGACCCGCGTCTTGCGGGCCTTCCGGGAAGGCCATTTGGGCCAGGTCGGACACCTTCTGTACCTCCTACCTGAGGTTTGAATTCTTCATCCGCACTTCCTGTGCGGGGTCTTCGTGGCATTTCTAACCCTGCAGGTCTTAACAAAGGGTAAGAACTGCCGAGCATTATTGCCGGTCGGCAGAATTTGCCGGGTCCGGAGCGCGCGGACAAAGTAATTATGGTTAACGAAACATAAAATTGTCAGTAATCTGGATTTCAGTTTTAAGAAAACTTATATAAATTTGCAGCTATCTGGTGATCTCAATTCTGGACGCGAAGTGACACTCAACCTTCCAGACCGTATCGGAACGAACGCAGGCGCGGCCGCGGAGGCGGGCCGCCTGTCGGCTGCTGCCGACGCCGCTGTTCGCCGTGTGGCCTTTGCGGCCGCGACGGCGAACACCGATCGTGACGATCCCCAGGCACCCGTCCGCGCGGACCGCGCTGCATCGCGGATCCCGGCGAGCGGGGGGGCGGACTTCCACCGCGAAGACCGGGCTCGGACCAGCGGCCACTTCGTCCGCCGCGGCCCGAGTCCGCTCTTCGTCGCCCAGCTCATCGGACAGGACCGGGAAGGTGCCGCAGCGCCGCGCGCCACGAGCGCCCAGGGCGCGACGGCCTATCCCTCGATGTCGTTCGACCAGGACATCTTCCTGCCCGGCGAGGAGATCGTCTTCGCCGGCTCTGCGCCGCGGATCGACATCCGCGTCTGACGCCCCACCCTTCCTCGACGCCAACAAATCCACCGGCCCACGTTGCCCTCGGGGGCCGGTTTCGCCTATGCAATAGAAAGCGCTGCGCGGGGGCAGCGTGTTCTCTTGCAGGCAGGACCGAGTCATGGCTGAAACGATTCTTGATCTGATTGCGGGCGGCGCGGACGACGCGATGGCGCTGGCGGCGCCCGAGCGTGAACCGTTGACCTTTGCAGGCCTGCGGGAACTTGCGGAGAAGACGGTCGAATCCATGAACGGTCTGGGAATCGGGCGCAATGACCGCGTCGCGATCGTGCTGCCCAACGGCCCGGAGATGGCGGCCGCGTTCGTCGCGGTCGGGGCCGGCGCGACCACCGCACCGCTCAACCCCGCCTACCGGGCGGATGAGTTCCGCTTCTATCTCGAGGACCTCGGCGCGAAGGCGCTGTTCGTGGAAGCCGGCAGCGAGTCGCCCGCGATCGGCGTGGCGCGCGACCTCGGCGTGGCGGTCTGTGAGTTGTCCGTGCCGGACGGTGCGCCGGCCGGCGTGTTCGAGATTTCGGGTGACGCCGTCGGCACGGCCTCACTCACCGGTCCCGCGCAGGCCGACGACATCGCGCTGATCCTGCATACGTCGGGACCGACGTCGCGGCCGAAGATCGTGCCCCTGTCCCAGACCAACGTCTGCGCGTCGGCGCGCAACATCGGCAAGACGCTGTCGCTGACCGGCGACGACCGCTGCATGAACATCATGCCGCTGTTCCACATCCACGGGCTGATCGCCGCCGTGCTGTCCAGCCTCGCTGCGGGCGGCAGCACCTACTGCACGCCGGGCTT
>JAEPNS010000320.1 GCA_017643325.1 Alphaproteobacteria bacterium
CGGTTCGGGCAGAATGGCATCCATGCCGGACAGGGTTTCGATCGCAAGGCTGCGCGCCTCTGTCAGGTCGGTCTGCACGCCCACGCCAACATCGAACTCGAAGCGCCGCTCCGGCGAGCGGGTATAGTTGGTCAGCGTGCTCTTGAAGACTTGCGCGTTCGGAATCCGCACGTGGTTCCCGTCGAGACTCATCAGGACCGTCGCGCGTGACGTCAGGCGGATCACCCGGCCTTCATGTCCCTCAACAGACACATGATCGTTCGGCGAGAATGGCTGGCGCAGGCTCAAAAGGAGCCCGGCAATGTAGTTCTCGATCGTCTCCTTCAGTGCAAAGCCGAGAACGATGCCCGTCACGCCTGCCGCGCCCAGCACGGCCCCGATCAGCGCCGTCGCATCCAGGATTTCGAGCGCCAGCACAAGACCGAGTACGATGATGCCGACCCTGACTGTCTGGACGAGCAACTGCTGCAGGAAAGGATTGGGGCTGATGCGGCGTATGAGAACGGGATGCCGGGCGAACAGGCCGGCCAGGAAGAGAAACAGCAAGAACACTGCCAGCGCCACCGCGAACAGCGGAAGGACCGCCACAAACTCGTCGACGCGCTCTGACAAACGTTCGAGCACGGCCTGTCCCTGGGTCGAGAAATCCTGACGTACGTCCACACGATTCTGGACCGCGACAACGCCTTCGATCCGCCCGACCACGTCTTCCGCCTGGCTCCGCGCATCGTCAGAATCGACCGCTCCACGCAGAGTGACGACCCCCGCGTCAACCTCCGAACGCACATCGGCGAGCGCTTCGAGGCTGGCGAGAATATCGACGACACGTTCCTGGATTGCGCGATCGGACACCGGGTCCTCGGCCGCGATTCCTTCGGGTACACCGGTTGATTGTGCCGATACGCCAGCGCCCCACAGGATGAGCGCGAATGTCAAAAATACAAGCCTGAGCATCTGAACGCCCCCGTTTCCCACAAGTCCTCGACACCGCGATGGCCTGCGCGGCATGCAGGATATCCCTTTACCGGAACGCCGACGGATGCAATTCGTTGCAAAGATGGGCAATGCGTCCGATGCTGGCGCCTCGACGGATGGAGACAGCCTTGTCAGGACACCCGGAAAGCGCAAGCCCGATTCCGTCACGGATCACGAACATCCTCGGGCTTGCGGGCACGAAGGCCGTCCTGCTCACCATCGCGGAGACCGTGCGGGCCAGCTATTGGTTCCTGCCGGCGGTCATGGTCGTGTGCTCGATCCTCCTCGCTTCACTGACGCAGTGGCTCGACGCACGGGTCGATCCGGGCTGGCTCGAGGGCTTCGAATGGCTCTACTCGAATCAGACCGTCGGCGCACGGGCTGTCCTGTCCACGATCGCCAGTTCGATGATCACGGTCGCGGGCGTAACCTTCTCGATGACCATCGTATCGGTGTCCAACGCCTCGGCACAGTTCGGGCCGCGTCTCGTGGCAAACTTCATGCGCGATCGGGGCAACCAGATCACCCTGGGCATTTTTATTGCCACCTTTACCTACTGCCTGATGGTGCTGCGCGGCGTGCGCGACGGCGTGGCGGATGACAGCGAAGTCGTGGCCTTCATTCCCCACATCTCGGTCCTTGTCGCCGTGCTTCTCGCCTTCGCAAGTATCTCTGTCCTGATCTACTTCATCCACCACGTGCCCGAGACGATCAATGTCGGGAATATCATCGCGAAGATCGGGCGCGACCTGCGACGAAGCGTCGACGAATTGTTCGACGGTAACGACGAGCCGACCCAGACCGACCTGTCGGGGCGCCAGGGCCGCACGGAATTCGAAACCTACGAAATCGCGCAATCGACGACCGTCGCCAGTGATCGTTCAGGATATGTGCGGGCGCTCGACCTCGAGGAAATCTTTGCCATCGCGTGCAAACACGACGTCAAGGTCAGAGTCGAATACGTTCCCGGCGATTTTGCGCTTGTCGGCGAGGCGATCTTCTACGTGCTGCCGGGCGAGCGCGCGTCCGAAGATTGTGTGGACGCGCTCAGGGCATGCGTCAGCCTGAGCGAACGCCCGGACCGTGCGCAGGACGTCCGGTTCCTGGTGGATCAGCTCGTCGAGATTATCGCACGGGCCCTGTCGCCCGGTGTGAACGATCCCTATACCGCGATCAACTGCCTGAACCTGCTGATGGACAGCCTTGCCCTCGCGACCCGTCGCAGTTCACCGGCGAGCGTACGGATGGATTCGGATGGGAACGCGCGCGTCGTCAGCAACCCCTACGATTTCGAGCGCCTGGCAAAATCGATCTTCCGTCAGTCCCTCCAGTATGTCGCGAGCGACCGGAACGTCACGCTGCACGTGATGCACATGATCGCCACCGTCGGCTCCCGCTCTAACCAGCCCGCCCACCGCGAGGCCCTGCGAAAGCACGCGGACGAAATCGCGGCGGTTGCGTCCGACGCCATCGGCAACCGCCTGCAGGCCGCTGAAATCGAGCGCGCCGCCGACCTTGTCGGAAAGATTCTCGAGGGGGATGCCGATGTCGAGACGCTGCGCGAGGGCGAGGCCTGGCTCGGCGGGAGTGGCTAGCGCAGGATGAAATCCACCCTGTCCGAGACCGTGTACGGTCCCGAGACACCCTCACCCGATACCGCCACACGTCCGGTGTAGACCCCCGCCGGCCAGCCGCCATCCGGCCGCTTTCGGCCGGAATAGGCGAAGTATTCGGCGCGCCCGCGCTCCACCACACGCGTGTTCCGGTGCACGTCCTCGCCGGCGGGCCCCTCGATCTCGAACGAGATTATCGCGCCCTCCGGCGCGCCGAACAGGACCACATAGGCGACGAGCGCCGATGCATCGGTCGTCGCTTCTTCGGCATAGCCATCGAACTTGGCCACGTCCCAGTCAGGCAGATTCGTCGTCATGCCGAACAGGCGGATGTGAACGTCCCCGTACTCGTCCGCGTTGTTCGCGGATGGCTGCCGCCAGAGGCTCGCCTCCCGAACCGCCGGGGTGACGCAAGCGCCGCCGAAGGCCGGGCGCGCATCGACAAACGGGTCGAGCGGCGCGCCATCCCGTTCGAGCTGGAAATGCAGATGCGGAAACTCGGACCATCCGGAGCTGCCAATCCGGCCAAGCACCTGGCCGGCCATGACCGGATCACCGCTGCGCACCGCCACACTTCCGCGCGCCATGTGGCAATACTGAGCAACGAGACCGTCGCCGTGGTCGATGCGCACGCCGTTCCCGCAGCGCGCCGCCTCCCGATCGGGTTCCGCCTCACGCATCGGCGTATCTTCCATGCCGTCGCGTGTGCCGATCACCCGGCCGTCGGCAGCAGCGACGATTACGACCGTCCCGATTGCGCCATCGGTCGGTGCGATGTCCGTGCCCTTGTGGTCGTCATACGACCGGATACCGCACATGTAATCGCGGTAGCCCGGACCAGCATCGAGATCGACATAGGCCATGTACCAGCAGTCCGCGCCGATCGTGCATTGCGCAGGGAACAGCAGGCGGGTTTGGGAGTCGGCCGGCGCCTCCCGGTCGAGGACGAAAAAATAGAGGATCAGCGCGATAATCGTCCCGATCGCGAGACCGCCCATCAGCGCGCGAATGTTCATCCGAACATCGTGTTGGGCAGGAGCAAAGCGATGTCCGGGAACAGCATCAGCAGGATGAGGCAGAAGAACATCGCGAACCAGAAGGGCCAGATACCCCTGAAAATCGTATTGAGCGGCACGCCTTCAGCGATTCCCTTGACGACGAACACGTTGACACCGACAGGCGGCGAGATCAGCCCCATTTCCAGGGCGATCACCATCATAACGCCGAACCAGATCATGTTAATCCCGAGCGGCTCG
>JAEPNS010000321.1:0-3553 GCA_017643325.1 Alphaproteobacteria bacterium
CGGCAAGCCTGTCGTCTTTCGCACACTCGATATCGGCGGCGACAAGGCGCTTCCCTACCTCCATAGCGGATCGGAGGAGAACCCCGCGATGGGATGGCGGGCCACACGCATCGCGCTCGACCGACCGGCGATGCTTAGGCACCAGTTGCGCGCGCTTATCCAGGCGGCGGGCGGGCGCGAACTGTCCGTGATGTTTCCGATGATCGCCCAGGTCGCGGAATTCAGAACCGTGCGCCGGCTGCTCGACATGGAGCTCGATCGCGCCGCCCGGAACGGACACGATCTTCCGGCCCGCGTGCGGACCGGCGTCATGCTCGAGGTGCCGGCGCTCGCCATGCAGCTCGACAGCCTTCTCCCGCAAGTCGATTTTCTGTCCGTCGGCAGCAACGACCTCGTCCAGTTCCTGTTCGCATCGGATCGCGGAAATCCGCGGCTCGAGGGGCGCTACGACGTATTGGCGCCTGCTGTTCTCAACTTCCTGCAGGGGATCGTCGAGGCATGCGCGCAGGCCGAGAAGCCGCTGACAGTCTGCGGAGAGATGGCCGGCGACCCGATCTCGGCGATGGCGCTTCTCGGGCTCGGGATCGACAGGCTGTCGATGTCGGCGGCGGGGGTCGGACCCGTGAAGGCGATGGTCCGGTCCGTCGACGTCCGCGAGCTTGTCGATTACCAGTCGCGGCTCCTGCGTGGCAGCGCGCCGAGCATCCGGCGGCACCTGCGCGGTTTTGCGCGGGACCACGGCATCGAAGCGTAAAAGATTGCAGGGCCGAGTCGCTTTTGTTAGGAAAGCGCGCGAGCGATTGAATTGCGTTTGATTTTCGTTACTTAAGTCCGGTCCGGCGTGACAGTCGCCGCCTTGGCATCTGATCGAAACCGGATTTGCGCGCGGCGCAGTTCGCCGCCGTCGGTGGGTTGGGGAGTCGATGGTACGTTTGAACCCGCGATCGCTACGTGTCCTGAACCAGGACGGCGCGACCGATGCCATGCAATCGGTCGAGGGTGCCGATCATGTCGGTGCCTTCCTGCGCGAGGCACGTGAGACGACGGGACGGTCGATTGCGGATGTGGCGCAGACGCTCCGTATTCGCCGGGTGTATCTCGAAGCGATCGAGAACGGGCGGTTCGACGAACTGCCCGGGGCGGCCTATGCGGTCGGGTTCGTGCGCTCCTATGCAACGTACCTGCGCCTCGATGTGCCTGCGGTCGTGGATCGGTTCAAGGAAGAGGCGTCGGGGATCGAGGCGCCGCAGGAGCTCGATTTTCCCACCCCGGTTCCGGAAGGCAGGTTTCCCGGAGGGGTCCTGGTTGCGCTCTGCCTGGTGGTCGCCGCAGCGGGTGCCGGCGGCTGGTACTGGTGGCAGAGCCAGAAAAGCCTCGACATCGCACGTGTGCCCCCGCCGCCCGAGGTCCTGACCGGCGCGGCCGATACGCCGGTCGACGAGCCCGCCGAACCGGCTGTTTCTCCCCCGGTTGTCCAAACGACGGAAACAACTGCGGAAGATCCGAGCATCACGGAGCCCGACGTTGCGGGACCGCCGCAGCACGACGTCGTCGAGCCGGCTGCGCAGCGCGAGGGACAGGTTGCCGCGCGCGCCGAACCGGACGCGCTTGGACCTGTGGAGGACATGCGCGTCGCTGAAGCGATCGCGACTTCGGAGACCGAACACGCCGAGCGCGAGCCAGTTCAGCCCGAGGATGTATCGCCGGATCCGGAGACCCCTGTCACCGAGGTGCCGCGCGATTACGTGCGTCCGGCGGTGGATCCTGTCGCGGCCGCTGCCGATGTGCCGGACATTGCCGAGGCGGAACGGGAGCCGTCGGCCACCGGTGCGGCCGAGGCGGACAACGGGCAGGAATCCGCAAGCCAGGAGACTCCGAATGTGGAGGAACCGCGCGCGGCGCCCGCGAGCGCAACCGATGACACGACGTCGGAAACCCCGACGCAAACTGCCGGGCTTCCCGCGATCCCGGCGACGCCGACCACGGAAACGGGCGCGGCGGACGGGCGCACGTACGGCTCGGTCAACCGCGATGCCCGCATCGTCCTGTCGGCGCGCGAGGACAACACATGGGTCCAGGTGATGGACGGCCAGGAGAACGCCCTGCTGACACAGATGCTGCGGCCCGGCGATCGTTACCTGGTGCCCGACCGTCCGGGGCTCAGCCTGCGCACGAACAACGCCGGCGGCCTGGAAATCTCTGTCGACGGCGCGGCCGTGCCGGCCATCGGCGGGTCCGGGGATATCCGGCGCGAAGTCCGACTCGACCCCGAGCTCCTGAAATCGGGAAGCGCGGTGATCCAGTAGCATCCGGACGAGGTGCCGGCGAGTTCCGGCCCGGCGGGACAGGTGGTACGATCCGGCGCAAATCAACATGTTGAAGGAACCGAACGAAACATGAGCGTTCGCCCCTATCGTGACATCGAACGACGCAAGAGCCGGCAGATCATGGTCGGCAGTGTTCCCGTCGGCGGTGACGCACCGATCTCGGTGCAGTCGATGACCAACACGCGCACGACCGACGTGGCGGGCACGATCGAGCAGATTCGTGCGCTTGAGGTCGCTGGCGCCGATATCGTGCGTGTCTCCTGTCCCGACGAGGACAGCACGCGCGCGCTCCGCGAGATACTGCCCGAAGTCACGGTGCCGATCGTGGCCGACATCCACTTCCACTATCACCGCGCGATCGAGGCCGCCGAGGCAGGGGCGGCCTGCCTGCGGCTCAACCCGGGCAATATCGGTTCGCGCGAACGGGTGCGCGAGGTCGTGAAGGCCGCGAAGGACAACAACTGCTCGATGCGCATCGGCGTCAACGGCGGCAGCCTGGAGAAGGAACTGCTCGAGAAGTACGGCGAGCCCTGCCCCGAAGCGCTGATCGAGAGTGCGTTGAACTCGGTGCGGCTCCTCGAGGACGAGGATTTCTTCGAGTTCAAGATTTCGGTCAAGGCGTCGGACGTGTTCCTGGCGGTGGCGTCCTATCAGGGACTCGCGGAGGCCTGCGACTACCCGCTGCATATCGGCATCACGGAAGCGGGCGGCCTGCGCAGCGGGACCGTGAAATCGTCCGTCGGCCTCGGCATGCTGCTGTGGTCGGGAATCGGCGACACGCTGCGGGTCTCGCTGTCGGCCGATCCGGTCGAGGAGATCAAGGTCGGCTTCGACCTCTTGAAGTCGCTGAACCTGCGCCATCGCGGCGTGAACGTGATCTCGTGCCCGTCCTGCGCGCGCCAGCAGTACGACGTTATCGAGACCGTGCGTGTGCTTGAGGAGCGGCTGGCCCACATCACCACGCCGCTGACGGTGTCCGTGATCGGCTGCGTGGTCAACGGGCCGGGCGAAGCCACGATGACCGACATCGGCTTCACCGGCGGCGGGCGCGGGACCCACCAGGTCTATATCGGCGGCGTGCCGCATCATCGCCTGCAGGACGAGGATATCGTCGATCACCTTGTGGGCCTGGTCGAGGAGCGGGCGGCCGAAATCGAGGCCCTTGAGGCCCAAGAAGCCGAAGAAAAGGAGGCGGTGGCGTCGGCGGCCGAATAGCCCCCGAACAC
>JAEPNS010000321.1:3563-3831 GCA_017643325.1 Alphaproteobacteria bacterium
GTGGCGAAGCTCCAGCCTGTCCGTGGCACTCATGACCTTGTCGGCGACGAAGCGCGCGCGCATCTCGCGATCGCACAGGCGGCGCGGGAGGTCGCCGGCCGCTACGGCTATGAACCGATCGCAACACCGGTGTTCGAGTTCACGGAAGTCTTCCAGCGCACGCTCGGCGACACGTCCGACATCGTGACCAAGGAGATGTACACTTTCGAGGACAAGGGCGGCGACAGCCTGACCCTGCGGCCCGAGGGCACCGCCGGGATCGCGCGCG
>JAEPNS010000322.1 GCA_017643325.1 Alphaproteobacteria bacterium
AGGCCGAACTCCCAGAAGCCGTCGCAGCGCCCGGCCGCCACATAGGCCAGGTCGAGCGCGGCGGAGCCGAACCGCCGCACGCCGGCCACCTCGCCGATCACCCCGCCGAGCGTCGCGAGGTAGCGCGCCGGGTCGCCATGGCCCAGGAAGGGCATGCCGGTGGCGATCAGGGATTCGTTCAGGTGCTGGCGGGCCGAGACCCGCAGCCGCCGGTCGTTCAGCCAGGCGCCGCCGTTGCGCTCGGCCCAGAACAGCTCGTCGTTGAGCGGCTCGTAGATCAGCCCGGCGACGATCTGGCCGCGCTCCTCCAGCGCGATCGAGATCGCGAACTGGGGCACGCCGTGCAGGAAGTTGGTGGTGCCGTCCAGCGGGTCGACGATCCAGCGGTGGACGCCGTCGCCCTCTTCCTTCGTGCCGCCTTCCTCGCCCAGGAAGCCGAAGTCCGGGCGCGCCTTCATCAGCTCGTAGTGCAGCGTCTGCTCGGCCTTGCGGTCGGCGGCCGACACGAAGTCCGCCGCGCCCTTGCGCGAGACCTGGAGCTGCTCGACCTCGCCGAAATCGCGGGCGAGGTCGCGGCCGGCGCGGCGCGCGGCCTTGTCCATGACGTTGATGATGGCTGGACGCATGCGGTTCCGTTTCGCCGCCGGCAGCGGCGGGCGTGGTGGGGGTCAGTCCTTGGCGCGCTCGGCGTAGGTGCCGTCGGTGGTGTTCACCACCACGGCGGTGCCCGCCTCGATGTGCGGCGGCACCTGGATGCGCACGCCGTTCTCCAGCATCGCCGGCTTGTAGGACGACGTCGCCGTCTGGCCCTTCACGACCGGATCGGCCTCGACGACCTGCAGCGTCACCTTCTCGGGCAGCGCGACGCCCAGCGCCTCTTCCTCGTAGAACTCGATCTGGACCATCATGCCGTCCTGCAGGAAGCGCGCCTGCTCCTCGTCGAGGACGTTGGCGCCCAGCGTGACCTGCTCGAAGGTCTCCTGGTCCATGAAGGTGTGCATGTCGCCGTCGGAATAGAGGAACTGGTATTCCTTCTGCTCCAGCCGCACGCGCTCGACGGTCTCGGCCGAGCGGAAACGCTCGTTGAGCTTGGTGCCGTCGCGGATGTCCTTCAGCTCGACCTGCAGGAACGCGCCGCCCTTGCCCGGCTTGACGTGCTGGGTCTTCACCGCGCGCCAAAGCCGGTCCTGGTGCTCGATCACGTTGCCCGGCCGGATTTCGTTGCCGTCGATCTTCATGTCTTCGTCGCCTGTCGCGAATGCCGATATTCGGCGCGGTCTCTAGCAGGTGGGGCGCGGGTTTTCTAGCCCGTCTGCGTCATCACCCCGCCAAACGCCGCCACCGCCGCCGCCGGGCCGTCCGGGTGCGCCCACACCCCCGCCGACACGGCGAGGAAGTCCGCGCCCGCGGCCACCAGCGGCGCGGCGTTGTCCACCGTGATTCCGCCGATGGCCACGCACGGCACCTCCATGATGCCCGACCACCATTCCAGCAGGTCCGGGCGCGCGCGGGACTTCGGGGTCTTGGTGCCGGTCGGATAAAACGCGCCGAAGGCGACGTAGTCGGCGCCGGCGTCGGCGGCCTCCATCGCCAGGTGGCGGGAATCGTGGCAGGTCACGCCGACGATCCGGTCCGGCCCGAGCAGCCGGCGGGCCTCGGCGTAGGATGCGTCGTCCTGGCCCACATGCACGCCGTCGCAGCCGAGTTCGGCGGCGAGGTCCGGCCGGTCGTTCATCAGGAAGGCGACGTCGTTTGCCTGCGTGACCGGCAGCAGCCGTTCGGCCGCGCGGCGGACCGCGTCGTCGGGCGCGGGGGCCTCGATGTCATTCTCGCCCACGGGACCCTTCAGGCGGAGCTGGTAGCAGGCGACATCGCCCGCGCCCAACGCGGCCTCCAACGCTTCGGCATGCACGTCGAGCGCGTCGCCGTCGAGGTTCGACGGGCTGATCAGGTAAAGGCGGCAGCCGGGGCTTTCGTTGTCGCCCGGGTTACCGGTGTCGGGTCCGGAAATCAGAACTTGCCCTGGTAGATCTTGACCACGTTGCCGAGCAGCTCCAGCGCGTCCTCGCGCGAGCGCTGGAACGAGTTGCGGCCGATGATCGAGCCGTTGGCGCCGCCGTCGCGCAGCGCGCGAATCTCGTCATAGACGGCATCCGTGCCCTTGGCCGCGCCGCCGGAGAACACCACCAGCCGCTTGCCCGCGAAGGACGCCTGCATCACGTGCTCGATGCGTTTGGACAGCGAGGAGATGTCGATCTTCTGGTCCTTGTAGACCTTGGCCGCGTCCTTGTTCTCGATGTGGTCCGTGGGCGGCTTCACCTTGATGATGTTGGCGCCGAGCTGGGCGGCCATGTGCGCCGCGTAGGCCGTCACGTCGATGGCGGTCTCGCCCTCCTTCGACAGATCGCCGCCGCGCGGGTAGGACCACAGCACCACCGCGAGGCCGACGGACTTGGCCTCCTCGGTGATCTCGCGGATCTCCTCGATCATCTCGAACGCCTGGTCGGAGCCGGGGTAGATCGTGAAGCCGACCGCCGCGCAGCCGAGCCTCAAGGCATCGCTGATCGAGGCGGTGATCGCCTGGTCCTTGGTCGTCGCGTGGGAGTTGGACGAGTTCATCTTCAGGATCAGCGGCACCGAGCCGGCGTAGCTGTCGGCCGCGGCCTCGATCTGGCCGAGCGGCGCGGCGTAGGCGTTGAGCCCCGCGTCGAGCGCGAGCTGCGGGAAATAGTGCGGGTCGTAGGCCGGCGGGTTCGGCGCGAAGGAGCGGGCGGGGCCGTGCTCCCAGCCCTGGTCGACCGGCAGGATCACCATCTTGCCCGAGCCGGCAAGCTTGCCGGTCATCAGGATGCGGGCGAGGTTGGTCTTGGTGCCGGGATTGTCGCTCTCGTACCAGGACAGGATCTTGCGGACGCGCTGGGTGACTTTCATGGTCTCGGTTTCCCCGTATTTCCCTGTTCGCTCCCGTGGCGTTTGTGCGTGCCGGGAGGCGGTCTGTCGTGCCGCGGGGCCAGGTCGCGCACGGGCGGTGTCAGGGGTCTGAATTAGCCGAGGGCGCGGCCATTTGCAACGCCGTCCGGGGCGCTTGCGAACAGCTTTTCGCACGCGGCCTGTGGATCGTCCGTGGCCGCGAGGTCGAGGGCGTCGTCGCGGTCGGGGGAGACGAGCGCGACGCCCGCCTGGCGGGCGATGTCGGCGATGCGCGCGCGGGTGTCGCCACCGGCGTCGAGGGCGATCGCCTCGACGCCCTCGCGGATGGCGGCCAGCGCCATGCCGGGTTCGCCGGCGCAGTCGAGCACCGCCGTCGCGTCGGCGCCGGGCACGGCCGCGCGGGCCTGGGCGATCACCTCGCGCCACCACGCCGCGCCCGCCGCCCGCGCCGCGCCCGGCGCGCTGAGCAGCAGCAGCGGCACGCCGTGGCGGCGCGCGGCCCCGAGCGCGGCGACGGCGTCACCGAGGCCGTGGATCACGACAACACGTCGCGCGCCCGGTGATGTGGTCGGTTCCGTCGGAATGGGTGTGGGCTCCTGTTCGGGGTCGTGTTTGTTCCCTCGTCATGCCCGCACTTGTTGCGGGCATCCACGTCCTTCGGCGCCCTTATACACCCGCGCGTGACACTCCGACGCCTGCCTGCGCGAAGCCGAAGCGGCTTCGCTTCGGCGAAGGCAGGTGGATGGCCGGAACAAGTCCGGCCATGACATTGGTTTGCAGGCTCGTAATGTCCGCTCGCCCATCCGCCCCAACACCGCCGCGCGGGACGGAATGGCGGGATTTATCGTTCGATTCTTG
>JAEPNS010000323.1 GCA_017643325.1 Alphaproteobacteria bacterium
CCAGCCCGAGTGGCTCGTCGTCATCGGCGTCTGCACCCACCTCGGCTGCGTGCCGCTGGGGCAGAAGGCATCCGAGCCGCGCGGCGACTGGAACGGCTGGTTCTGCCCGTGCCACGGCTCGCACTACGATACGTCCGGGCGCATTCGCAAGGGCCCCGCACCGCTGAACCTGCCGGTGCCGCCCTACGAGTTCCTGAACGACACCAGCATCAGAATCGGTTGAGGCAGATATGAGCGCGGGAACGCATCAGTCCGGAGGCATGGGCACGGGCGTCGTCAAGTGGATCGACAGCCGTCTGCCGGTATTCACCTACCTCCAGAAAGAATACGCTGAGTTCGAGGCGCCCCGGAACTTCAACTGGTTCTGGAACTTCGGCGCCATCCTCACCTTCCTCCTGGTCATGATGATCATGACCGGGATCTTCCTGGCGATGCAGTACCAGCCGAACACCGCCCTGGCGTTCGATTCGGTCGAACGCATCATGCGCGACGTGAACTACGGCTGGCTGCTGCGCTACCTGCACGCCAACGGCGCGACCTTCTTCTTCATCGCCATTTACATCCACATTTTCCGCGGCATGTACTACGGCTCCTACAAGGCGCCGCGCGAGCTCCTCTGGATGCTTGGCGTTGTGATCCTGCTGCTGGCGATGGCGACGGCCTTCATGGGCTATGTGCTTCCCTGGGGCCAGATGAGCTTCTGGGGCGCCACGGTGATCACCAACCTGTTCTCGGCGATCCCGCTGGTGGGCGATTCGATCGTCACGCTGCTCTGGGGCGGCTTCTCGGTCGACAACCCGACCCTGAACCGCTTCTTCGCGCTGCACTACCTGCTGCCGTTCCTGATCTTCGGCGTCGTGATCCTGCACGTGATCGCGCTGCACGTGACCGGCTCGAACAACCCGCTGGGCGTCGACCCGAAGGGTCCGCAGGACACCCTGCCGTTCCATCCGTACTACACGATGAAGGACAGCGTCGGCCTGGCGGCCTTCGTGACCATCATGGCGGCCTTCGTGTTCTTCGCGCCGAACTTCTTCGGCGAGCCGGAAAACTATCTCGAGGCCGCGCCGCTCAACACGCCGGCGCACATCGTGCCGGAGTGGTACTTCCTGCCGTTCTTCGCGATCCTGCGTTCGATCGACTTCGACATCCTGTTCATCGAGGCCAAGCTGGGCGGCGTGATAGCGATGTTCGCCGCGATCTTCGTGCTGTTCGTCCTGCCCTGGCTCGACCGCTCGCCGGTGCGCAGCGCGAAGTTCCGTCCGGTCTACAAGTGGTTCTTCTGGATCTTCCTGATCAATGCCGTGATCCTCGGTTACGTCGGCGGCAAGCCGACCGACGCCCCGGTCTTCTCCGGCGTCGAGGGCTTCCAGATCATCCACCTCGGCTACATCACGACCTTCTGGTATTTCGCGCACTTCCTGATCGTGATTCCCCTTCTCGGGATATTCGAGCGGCCGAAACCGGTGCCGAAAAGCATATCGGAAGCCGTGCTCGGCGGGGGCGCCGCCGGAACGACGGCCACTGCCAAGCCGATGGAGAAAGCCTAATGGGTATCGTCAGCACGTTCCGCCATACGGCTGCCGCCGCCGGCCTCGCGGCCTGCGCGGCCCTGATCTCCACGTCGGTCCAGGCGGCCGGCGAGGCCAAGGATCCGGAGAACCAGGACTGGCACTTCGAGGGGATCTTCGGAACCGTCGACCGGGCGTCGGCCCAGCGCGGCCTGCAGGTCTATCTGGAGGTCTGTTCGGGCTGCCACGGCCTGAAGCAGGTCGCCTACCGCAACCTCGCGGAACTCGGTTTCACCGAAGCCGAAGTGAAGGCGATCGCCGCCGAGTTCGAGGTCGAGGACGGCCCCAACGACGACGGCGAGATGTTCTTCCGGCCCGCGATCGCGTCCGACCGGTTCGCCTCGCCCTTCCCGAACGAGCAGGCGGCCAAGGCCGCCAACAACGGTGCGGCGCCGCCCGACCTGTCGCTGCAGGTCAAGGCGCATCCGGGGGGTGCGGACTATATCTACGCCCTCCTGACGGGCTACGAGGATCCGCCGGCCGACAAGGAGCTGAGCCCCGGCCTCGCCTACAACGCCTATTTCCGCGGCAACGCGATCGCGATGCCGAACCCGCTGTTCGAGGACGGCGTGGAATACACGGACGGCACCCAGGCGACCGTCGAGCAGATGGCCTGGGATGTGACCAACTTCATGCAGTGGGCCGCCGAGCCCACGATGGAAACGCGCAAGCAGATCGGCTTCAAGGTCGTGCTGTTCCTCATCATCCTGACCGCGATCCTGTACGCGGCCAAGCGCAAGATGTGGTCGAACGTCGACCACTGATCGGCAATGCTTCCGAACAAGGCCGCCTGCCCGCCGGCAGGCGGCCTTTTTCATGAGAAACGCGGGCCCGATCGGCTAAACTGGCGGCCCGCGACAACAACCGTGTTTTGAATTCAGAGACCTGGGGGGACCATGGCCAAGGAGACAATCGTGACCGCGGCGCTGACCGGCGGACACATGAATTTCCAGAAGCATCCGAATTTTCCGATCACGCCCGAACAGATCGCTCGCGAGGCGATCGAGGCGCGCCAGGCCGGAGCGGCCGTCGCTCATATCCACGTGCGCGAGCCCGACGGGTCGCGCTCCGGCAATCCCGCCTATTTCCGCGAGGTGGTGGAGCGCATCCGCGACGCGGACTGCGACATCCTGATCAATCTGACGACGGGCGAGGGCGCGCGTTTCATTCCCAGCGACGACGATCCCAAGGTCGCCGGCCCGGGCTCGACGCTTGCCAGCCCCGAGACCCGGCTGCGCCATGTCCTCGAACTGCGCCCCGATATCTGCACGCTCGACTGCGGCACCATGAACTTCGGCGAGGCCGTGTTCATGAACACGCCGGCGCACCTGCGAAAGATGTCCGAGATGATCAAGGACGCGGGCGTGAAGCCGGAAATCGAGGTGTTCGAGGCCGGGCATATCCGCCAGGCGATCGACCTGATCGACAAGGGCCTGATCGAGAAGCCGCCGCTGTTCCAGCTCTGCCTCGGGATTCCCTGGGGTGCGCCGGCCACGCCGCAGATGCTGCAGGTGATGCAGAGTTTGCTGCCGCGCGACGCCAACTGGGCCGCGTTCGGGATCAGCCGCGCGGAATTCCCGATCGTCGCCGAGGCCGTGAACAACGGGGGCCATGTCCGCGTCGGCCTCGAGGACAACCTCTACCTCGAAAAGGGCGTGTTCGCGAGCAACGCGCAGCTCGTCGAGAAAGCCGTGCGGATCATGCGCGAGCTCGATGCCGAACCGGTGGAACCGGAGAAGGCGCGCGAGATGCTCGAGCTTCTGCCGCGCGCGCAGTAGGCCCCGGCCATGGCACCCAACCATTCCGGTGTTCCGCCGGTCCTCGGCATCATCGGCGGCAGCGGAATCTACGATATCGAGGGGCTGTCCGATGTGCGCTGGGAGGACGTGAACACGCCGTTCGGTGCCCCGTCCGATGAGTTGATGTTCGGGACCCTGGACGGCCTGCCGATCGTGTTCCTGCCGCGCCACGGCCGCGGGCACCGGGTGCCGCCGTCCGAGCTGAACTTCCGCGCCAACATTGATGCCCTGAAGCGCGCCGGCGTGACCGAGATCGTCTCCCTGTCGGCGGTCGGTTCCCTGCGCGAGGACCTTCCGCCGGGCACCTTTGTCGTGGTCGACCAGTTCATCGACCGCACGTTCGCGCGCGTGAAA
>JAEPNS010000324.1 GCA_017643325.1 Alphaproteobacteria bacterium
GGCTCCCGTCGTCAGTCCGACTTCTTCGCGGAAGCCGCTTTCTTCGACGCCGTGGTGTCCTTGTCGTCGTCGTTGGCGCCGGGCTTCAGGCCGCGGTCCTCGGCTTCCTTCTTGCCTTCCTGAAGGCCGGCCTCGACCGCCGCCGCGGCCACTTCGCGCGCGTGGTCGACCGTCTCGCGGGTTGTCGTTTTCAGGTGATCCCGGGCGCGGTCGGCCTTGTCGCCGAAGAGCTCGTCCTCGCGCCTGGTCGGGGAGAGCGCCGCGCCGATCACCGCCCCGAGGGCAAGGCCGATGGCGCCGACGGCCAGCGGGTGCTCCTGCGCGAAGGTGTTGACCGCCGATGCGGCCTGACCGCCCCTTTCGCGCGCGGCCCCGGCATATTCTCCGGCCTTGTCGCGCGCTGCGGAGCCGGCCGAAGAGATCTTGTCACCGGCTTTTCCGACCGCTCGGTCGACGGTCTCGCTGCCTGTCGACGACGTGTCGCGCGAGGCCAGCAGCAGCCACGTGATCCCGGCCGCGGTGAGGATCGACGGAATCGGGTGTTCGCGAACCGTTCGGCCGACACCGCTGGCCAGCTTGGCACCGTTCTCGCGCGCGTAGTTGATCGCCTGCCCGGCAAACTCGGTGGGAAGCACGCTGTCCTGCAGCGCGCTGAGGCGTTCGTCGATGCGCGCGCGTGTGCCTTCGATATCGCGCTCGATTGTGTCGGAGGAGTCGTCTTGCTGGGTCATTGTCTAACTCCGGTCTGGGGATAGTCACCCTCACGCGCCGTCAGAAGCGTGCGCTGCGGCTTGAGGTTTTCGGGTTTCAGGGTCTGCTGCCCGATCCGGAGCAGCACGAATGCAATGGCGGCCACGACCACGCCGACGACGAGGGCCGCGATGGACGGGGGCATGATGTTGGCGAGCGCCACCACCACCGCCTGGAGAAGGATGATCAGCGCGGCGAGTGCGAGCAGCATGCCGCTGGCAATGGAGATGAGGCCCTTCTGGACGCGGTCCGCCTTTTCGGACAGTTCGGCCTTGAGAAGCCTGATTTCCTGGCGGACGAGAAGGCTCGCGTCTGCCACGAGGCCACGCAAGATGCCGGCCAGTGTTCCGCTCGGCCCGCTCATGCGCCCGGCTCCGGGGTGCCGCCGGCGGCCGCCGGGGCGGGATCCTGTGGCTTGTCCGGCTCACGGCGGCTGGCGGAGCTCTTGGCGAAGCGCGCGGTGCCGAGGCCGACCAGGAAGGCGGCGCCGAAGAAAAGGACGGGGCGCTCGCGGGCGAAGTCGGCGATGTCGTCGACCAGGCGTCCGACCGGGCGCTCCCCGAGTTCCTGCACCATGCCGTCGAATTCGCCGGCCACGTTCGAGACAAACGCCGCGGTGGCGCCGTGACCCTGCCGGTCGAGTTCGCTCGCGCCCGATCCCGCGGCCGCTGCGAGCGCGCGCAGGTAGTCCGCAGTGTGGTTCTTGCGATCTTCGGCGAACTGCCCGGCGCCCTCGCGGGCCTGCCCCAGCACCTGTTCGCCCTTGTCCTTGATCTCGTCGGCAATTCCCTTTGACGGGCTTGCCGCGCTCGACTTGCTCTGGCTTGAATTGCTCATGATCGGTCCGGATCTCTTGGGTTCCTGCCGCCTTAACGTTCCGGACCGTGACTGTGTTCCAGCCTATTCGCGGACCACGGCCTTTTCGTAAAACGCCTCGTTCTCGGCGAGCCAGCCCGCATCCGGCGAGGCGCCGTCCGCGTCAAAGTCGTAGTCGGGCGCGTCGTCCAGCGCGTCCTCGCGAACCGCGATAAAGAATGCGCTGCGCGCTGCGTTCGTGCGGATGAACCGCCACGGAACCGCAATCTGAGATCCGCCGATGCCGAGCACGTCGCCATGGTTGATCAGCACGAGCGCGGGACGCCCGGAGGCCGGATCCAGCAGCACGTCCTCGATCTCACCCATGTTCTCACCGGCGAGCGTTCTCAGACTGGCGCCGATGACGGCGTTCGCGGGAACCGGACGTCCCACAGCGCCGACGGGGGGGGTGTTGCGGTGTATCCGCTCCTTCCGGGCCTCTTCCCGGAGCGCGTCGACGTCGACGCCCCGGTCTTCCAACCGTTCGGTGCGATCGTCGATATTCGCCCGCATCGCCTCGACCACGGCCTCGCACGCACTCTCCCGGCCGTTCCGGCCGAGCACCAGTGCGGCCCGGTACAGCGTGCGGAATTCGCGATCTCGCACCGGCACGGGATGATCGGCGAGCACGTCGTGGATGGCGCCGGCGCGCATGGCGTCGCGCAGGCATTCGCGCGCGACCTCGTCCGCCTGGGCGGGGAGCGAAACGGAGGCACAAAGGGCCGCCAGGGCGGCCAGTCCGGTATAGCGCAGCATCTTGATGTCCCTTTGCGTCAGTTCGACAAATGAAAATCCCGGCGCCGCGGACGACGCCGGGATTTGTCCGCCTGTGTGCGGAATGCGGCTAGACGTCGTCCGTCACGTCGATAACGACGCGGCGGTTCAACGGTTCGCGCTTTCCGTCACCGGTCGCGACCATCGGGTCGCGCTCGCCCATCGCATAGATATCGACGACACGCGCGCTCACGCCGCGCGATTTCAAGTAGTCGGCAACGGCCTGCGCGCGCTGGGCCGAAAGCCGCTGGTTGTAGCCACGGTCGCCGGAGCGGTCCGTGTGACCGACGATCTCGACATCACCCAGGTTGTTCTGCCTGATATAGGCCGCCGCGCCGTCGAGTGCTGCCCGGTCCGCGGAATCGAGCGTGGCCTTGTCGAAGTCGAAGAACACCGTGTAGGCGACCGGCCTTGTGACGATGTAGTAGTTGGGCGCGGGCGCGACGATGCGTGCATCGTAGGCGCCGTAGTCGGATGCCAGCTGGTACCAGGCGGTCTTGCATGCCGCGATCGCGCGTTGCTGATGGCCTTCCTCGATCTCCTCGACCCAGCAGTCGTAGGCGCCCTGCAGGGCGGCGGCGCGGGTCGGCTGGGTTCCCGCATTGAGCGACACATAGTTCATGGTGCGCGCGCGCGCGGACAGGAGTTCGGGGACATGATCGTCCGGCACGTCCCAGAAATCGTCCGTGGGGTCCGCCGGTGCGACGAATTCGCCGGCCGCGGAATTCGCCGCCTTGTCCGCGAAGTGGTAGGCGTCGATCCAGTCCGCGAGACGGCGCTCCTTGAGCGCCAGCTCGGCATACTCGTCGTGCAGCGCATCCTGGAACGCCACGGTTCCGGCCTTGGGTTCCATCTTCGCGGCTTCGCGCGGTGTCGGCGCACATGCTGCGAGCAGCGCAGCCACGGCGGCGGCCTTTGCGAGGTGTGTGGTGATTGTCATCTGGGAGCTCCTGTCGTGACGGTGTCGCGGCCGTTGGGCTCGCGAGATGTAAACGACAGGAACCCGCGCCGGTTCCGATATACCCGGCGCGGCGCGTCAGACGGCGCGCGCGCTGCCTCGTGGTCCGGCGAAGAACCAGATGATCAGTCCGATCAGCGGGAGGAAGATGATCAGCAGGACCCACAGGACCTTCGCGCCCGTGCTGGCGCCGCTGCCGACCACCTGGATGATCGCGTAGATGTCGAGGATGAGGATGATGAGGCCGATCAGGCCGCCGACTTCGAACATGGAACTGCTCCGTTCGGAATTTATTGCTTGTCTGGGAGGTTAGGAGAAGCAGGCGTGCGGTCCGCGGGGATTGGGGTGGGGGACGGACCGCACACCTGCTTCAGC
>JAEPNS010000325.1 GCA_017643325.1 Alphaproteobacteria bacterium
TCCGCGCTGTCGGCGGCTTCTTCCTTCTCGGCCGCGGCTTTCTTTTTCGCGGTCGTCTTCTTCTTCGCCGTGCTCTTTTTCTTCGGCGCGGCCTTTTTCTTCGCGGCCGGCTTCTTCTTTTCCGCCTGCTTGGCGACGCGCGCGGCGATCAGCTCGACCGCCTCCTCGAGGGTCACCTCCTGGGGGTCGCGATCGCGCGGGATCGTTGCGTTGGTCTTGCCGTGCTTCACATACGGGCCGTAGCGACCGTCATGAACGGTGATCGGCTTTTCGTCCTCGGGATGGTTGCCGAGCTCTTTCAGGGGCGCGGCCCGCCCGCGGCGGCCCTTGCCCTTTTCGGCGAGCACGGTCACGGCCCGGTTCAGGCCGACGGTCAGCACCTCGCGCGGCTCCGGCAGGGAGGCATAGGTCGCGCCGTGTTTCACGTAGGGGCCGTAGCGGCCGATACCCGCCTGGATGACGACGCCGTCTTCCGGGTGCGGGCCGATGTCGCGCGGGAGCGCGAGCAGTTTCAGCGCGGTTTCGAGATCGATCTCGTCGATCGTGTACCCGTCGGGGATCGAGGCGCGCTTGGGTTTCGTCGCTTTCTTGCCCTCGCCCTCGGGTTCGCCGAGCTGGAGATACAATCCATAAGGTCCCTTGCGCAGCGTCACGTCCTTGCCGGTCTCGGGATCGACGCCCAGCTCCTTCGGCCCGTTTGCAAGTTCGGCAGCCTCGTCATCGCCCCCGTCGACGGCGAGCTTGCGGGTGTACTTGCACTCCGGATAGTTCGAGCAACCCACGAACGGCCCGTGGCGTCCGAGCCGAAGGCCGAGCCGGCCCTCGTTGCAGGCCGGGCAGGCGCGCGCATCGGTGCCGTCCTCGCGCTGCGGGAAGAAATGCGGGCCGAGTTCCTCGTCGAGTGCGTCGAGCACGGAGCGAACGCGCAGTTCCTTGGTGTCGTCGATCGCCGCGGAGAAATCGCGCCAGAAATCGCGCAGCACGGCCTTCCAGTCGATCCGTCCGCCGGAAATGTCGTCGAGCCGCTCCTCCATCTGGGCGGTGAAGTCGTACTCCACATAGCGCTGGAAGAAGCTGGACAGGAAGCTCACCACGAGCCGGCCCTGGTCCTCCGGCACGAAGCGCTTGCGATCGAGCGTCACATACTTGCGGTCCTGCAGGACCTGGATGATCGACGCATAGGTCGAGGGACGGCCGATGCCGAGCTCTTCCATGGTCTTGACCAGGCTCGCTTCGGTGTAGCGCGGCGGCGGCTGCGTGAAATGCTGCTCGGGCTTGACCTCACGCACCCCGGCGGCCTCGCCTTCGGCCAGCGGCGGCAGGCGGCGCTCGTCATCGCTGTCGGCGTCGTCGCCGGACGGGTCGTCCTTGTCCTCGCGGTAGAGCTTCAGGAAGCCGTCGAAGGCAATGGTCTGGCCGTTGGCGCGCAGGCCGAGCTTGCCGTCGGCCGAACGCAGATCGACCGCCACCCGGTCGATCTGGGCCTCGGCCATCTCCGATGCGATGGTGCGCAGCCAGATCAGCTCATAGAGCTTGTACAAATCGCCGTCGAGGATCGACTTCAGGTTCGCCGGGCGGCGGAACAGGTCTGTCGGGCGCACGGCCTCGTGCGCTTCCTGGGCGTTCTTGGCCCGGGTGCGGTATACGCGAGGCTTCTCGGGCAGGTACTCCTCGCCGTAGTCCTCGTCGATCAGGCCACGGCAACCGGCGATCGCCTCCTGGCTCAGCGTGACGCTGTCCGTACGCATGTAGGTGATGAGGCCGACGGTCTCGCCGTCGATCTCGACGCCCTCGTAGAGCCGCTGGGCGACCCGCATCGTCTGGGAGGCGCCGAAGCCGAGCTTGCGGGACGCCTCCTGCTGCAGGGTCGAGGTCGTGAACGGCGGTTGCGGGTTGCGCCGTGTCCGCTTCTTCTCGACCGTGGCGATCTTGAAGGATGCGGCCTCGACCTCGCTCTTGGCCGCCATGGCCGTGCCTTCGTCCCCGAGGTCGAACCGGTCCAGCTTCTTGCCGTCGCGCTCGACCAGCCGGGCCTCGAACGCGTCGCCTTTGGCGCTGTCCATCCCGACCTCGATGGACCAGTACTCCTGCGGCCGGAAGGCCTCGATCTCGGCCTCGCGCTCGCAGATCAGGCGCAGGGCCACCGACTGCACGCGTCCCGCCGACCGCGAGCCCGGCAGCTTGCGCCACAGCACCGGCGACAGGTTGAAACCGACGAGGTAGTCGAGCGCGCGCCGGGCCAGATAGGCCTCGACCAGTTCGTCGTGGACGCCGCGCGGATGGTTGAACGCGTCCTGGACGGCGCCCTTGGTGATCTCGTTGAAGACGACGCGCTTCACGTCGATGTTGTCGAGCAGGCCGCGTTCGCGAAGCAGCTGCTCGATGTGCCATGAAATGGCCTCGCCCTCGCGGTCCGGGTCGGTCGCGAGGTAGAGCGTGTCCGCGCCTTTCAGCGCATTCACGATTTCCTTGATCGGCTTTTCCGACTTGGAGTCGACCGACCAGTCCATTTCGAAGTCCTCGTCGGGCCGGACCGAGCCGTCTTTCGGCGGCAGGTCGCGGACATGACCGTAGGACGCGAGCACCTTGTACTCGTCGCCGAGGTACTTGTTGATGGTCTTGGCCTTCGACGGGGATTCGACGATGACGACGTTCATGGAAACCGGTTTTGCTCTCGCTCGCTGCGCCAGCGGGCCCTGTAAGTCACGGATTTAGCTGGCCTAAATCGCCGCGACCCGGTTGCCCGGATGCCGTTCCAGACGGCCCGCCAACTCCAGTTCCAGCAGGATCGTCCGCACGACAGGGGCGGTTAATTGGCACCGCCGCACGATTTCGTCAACCGCGACGGGTTCCGGCGACAGGCAGTTCACGACCGCGTCCCGGTGCTCGGGCGCACCCGGGACGGGTCCTGCCTCATGGTCCCCGGCCGCCTTGTCGTGCGGCGCTTTCGCGGTGATCTCCGCACCTTTCGGACTGTCGAGCATCGGGCGAATGGCCTCCAGGACGTCGTCGGCATCGCGCACCAGGCTCGCCCCTTCGCGGATGAGGTGGTTCGCGCCGTAGGACCTGGGGTCGAGCGGCGAGCCGGGCACCGCCAGCACGTCGCGGCCCTGTTCGCCGGCCATGCGCGCGGTGATCAGGGACCCGGAGCGTTGCGCCGCCTCGACGACGACGACGGCGAGTGAAAGCCCCGACACGATGCGGTTGCGCCGCGGGAAGTGACGGGCCTGCGGCTTCGTGCCGGGCGGCATCTCGCTGACAGCCGCGCCGGTTCGGGCAATGCGGGAATAGAGGTCCCCGTTCTCGGGCGGATAGACGATATCGATCCCGCCGGCCATGGCCGCGACGGTGATCCCGTCTCCTGCGATCGCGCCCGTATGTGCCGCCGTGTCGATGCCGCGCGCCAGGCCGGAAATGACCGGCACGCCCGCGTCGGCAAGATCGCGGGCCAGCGTTTCCGCGAGCCGGCGGCCGTTGGCGGACGCGTTGCGCGCCCCCACGATCCCGACACCGGGCCGCGAGAGGTGAGTGGGATCGCCGAGCACGGACAGGACCGGCGGCGCATCGTCGATCTCCGCCAGCGCGGCGGGGTAGTCCGACTCGCCGAGGGTCACGGCGCGCGCGCCGAGGTCGTCGAGCCGGTCGAGCTCGGCTTCGGCGATCTCGGTGTCTGCGACGATGATTTTGCGTCGCGCGAGGTCCGGCAGGC
>JAEPNS010000326.1:0-279 GCA_017643325.1 Alphaproteobacteria bacterium
GTCCGAACGGGGCTGAAAATAGACGAATCTTCGTGACCACCGCAAACGGCATAACCGGCGGAAACACTTTCATTTTTCCTGTTGCCGGGTGCTCGCGGGCCTGTGCTAGCGGTGCATCCACCAGGCCTCTTCGTTGATCGAAAAGATCGGGCGGTAGTGGCGGATCACGCGATGGCTCACGACCCGGTCGACCTGGTTGTCGAGGATCAACTCGTCGCCGGCATTCCGCACGGCCAGGACGGCGTGAGGGATTTTCAGGTTCTGGTCGTTCAGGACGAC
>JAEPNS010000326.1:289-2062 GCA_017643325.1 Alphaproteobacteria bacterium
GTCGCGCAGCGACATGTACTTCGCGATCGAAAAATCCTCGCAGTCGCCGTTCTTCCGGAAGAACTGGGCCGGCGATGCCCAGTAGTCCGATACGCCCCAGTTGATGGGGTCGAGCACATAGGCCCTGCGGTTCAATTCCCGGTTCACCACGCGAATCTGTTCGTCGCGGGACTTGTTGCGGAGCCCGTCCAGCAGCGCCTGCCATCCATGCCAGTCGCAGGATCGTGCGGCCGTGGGCGTGCACGCCTTCGACAGCCCCTCGCGCTCGCGCAGCGATCGATCGATGGCGCCCTTCCACTTGGGAAACCTTTGGGAACCCGTGCGGCGAATATCCGTGAATCCGAATATCCCGGAGCCCCGGCGCGGGGGCAGGGATGCGTGTCCCGCCGCCGGCAACAGGAGCGTCGCACTGGCGCCGGCTGCGAGCATGGCGAGCGCGGTTCGCCGGGCGTATCGAGGTTGGGCCGTCATGGCCCGATGATCGGTGTCCGGCTTTAAGAATTTGCAAACGGCGCACCGATACGATCGCGCGAGACGAAGACTTCGAACCTCTCCGGGCGCGTGATGACGACCGACGGGAATTTCTCGGCCATGCGGAATGGCGACCAGCGACGCACGGGTCTCTGGGTGTCATGTGCCCTGCTTGCCGTCTTTGCGATCGGCGGTGCGGTCTCCGTGTTCGCCTGGGTCTCGGACGAACGCGGGCGTGCGACACGGGCCTGGCAGGACAAGCTGTCGATCGTGGCGGAAAGTCGCGCCGCGGCCATCTCCGGCTGGGCCTCGGCCCGCAGAGATGTCGTGGCTTCGCTCGGGCGGGACGATATTGTGCGGCTTTACCTGTCGGATATTCTTTCGGCGCGGCGCGACCCGGAGGTCGACGATGCGCCGGTGCAGGCGCAGTACCTCGCCAACCTGCTCGCGGTGACAGCGGCCCGGGAAGGGTTTGTCGCACCGCCGGTGGGGCCGGACGTGGCGGCCAATGTGCCGCGCGCGGGACGCGCGGGCATCGCGATCCTCGATTCGAACCTCAATATCATCGTTGCCACGCCGGGCTTCCCGTCGCCGACGCCCGAGGTCCGCGGGTTCGCAGCGAGGCAATTCGCGGCATCCGAACCGGCGATGCTTGGCCCGGTCGCCGGCGTTGCGGACAGCGGGCCGGTGATGGCTTTTTCCGCGCCGGTCTCCGCCGTACAGGACGATGCGGCCATCGGGATCGTTGTGGCCGTGCGCCCTGTCGGCGCAGACCTGTTCGCGCTGCTCGAACAGCCCGGTGCAACCGAGGCCACGGCGGAAGCCATGCTGCTGGGCACCGATGCGGCCGCCGTGCGGTACCTGTCGCCGCTGCGCGACGGCACGGGAGCGCTGGCGCGCACGCGCGCACTCGACACGCCCGGTCTCGCAGCGGCTTTCGCGGTCCAGAACGCGGGCGGGTTCGGAACCTACCGCGACTACCGTGAGGCCGAAGTGCTGGTCACGAGCCGTGTGGTGCCGGGCACCGACTGGATTCTCGCCTACAAGGTCGACCGGGCCGAGGCGCTGGGCGCGACGGACCGCCGCCTGACGCGGATGCTGATCATCCTGCTGCTGGCCGTCGGAGTCGCGGCGGCAGGTCTCGTCGCGGCATGGCGTCATGGTGCGTCGCGCCGCGCCGCGACCTCGGCGGCGCAGTATCGCGACCTCGCCGAACGATACGAGGGGCAGGCCAGGTTCATCCGCAAACTCACGGACGCACAGCCGAACGACATCATGATCGTCGATTCCGACGATCGGCTG
>JAEPNS010000326.1:2072-3708 GCA_017643325.1 Alphaproteobacteria bacterium
GGCGCGGCGGACACGGACGAGCTTGCCGGCAAGACCCTCGCCGGCGTGTTCGGCCCTGCCGCGGCCCGGCGCCATGCGCGGGCGATCCGCGACGCGTTCGCCGAGGAGGCCAGCATCACCCAGATCGACCGGATCCCGGCCGAACCGGGAGGCCGGGAGAAAGTCCTCCAGGCGCAATATGTGCACCTTCCGGCGTCCGACCACGCGTCGGCCGGTGTCCTGGTCGTCGAACAGGACATCACCGAGGCAATTGCCCAGCGCGAGCGCAACGAACGGCTGCTGGAGCAGCTGGCGGATACGCTTCTGGCCATCGTCGACCGCCGGGACAGCTATGCGGCACACCAGTCCGCCAGGGTGGCGGAGGTCGCCTGCGCGCTGGCGACGGAGATGTCGCTCGACGATGTGTCCGTCGATACCGTCGACAAGTCTGCACGGCTGATGAATATCGGAAAGGTTCTCGTGCCGCGGCAGATCCTGATGAAGACCGGCGCACTTTCCGATGAGGAATCGGAGAAGGTCCGGCGTGCACTGTCGGCCGGCGTCGAGCTCCTTGCGGAGGTGGAGTTTGCCGGTCCGGTCGTCGAGACCCTTCGGCAGACGCGCGCGCATTTCGATGGAACCGGCGAACCGGCGGGCCTCCGGGGCGACGACATCCTGATGACCGCGCGCATCGTTGCCGTCGCCAATGCCTTCGTCGGCATGGTCAGCCCGCGCGCCCACCGGCCCGGCATGTCGTTCGACGAAGCGATCTCCGTGCTGCTCGATGAAGCGGGCGCGCGTTACGACCTTGCGGTGATCGGCGCACTGATCAACCGGCTGGAAAACCGTGGCGGGCGCACGGCCTGGGCGGGCTTCTCGAGCCCGCCGCCCGGCATCCAGGGGCTTGTCGGATAACCGGGCATCGCGCCGGGCCGCATGTTAGGGTCGCGCCATGTTGAAGAAGCTGTTCTCGCGTGACCCGAAACGGGCACCAACCGGCTACACGGCGCCCGAGGATACGGTCATCTATGCGATCGGCGACGTGCACGGGCGTCTCGACCTGCTCGGCGAGCTGGAGCGCCGGATCCTTCGCGATGCCGACGGGCGCGGCGAGTCCCGGAGAGTCATCGTCTACCTGGGCGACTATGTGGACCGTGGCTACGAATCCCGCGGCGTGATCGACCACCTGCTGTCGCCGGGGCCGGACGGGTTCGAACGGGTGTTCCTCAAGGGCAACCACGAGGAGTTCCTGCTGCGGTATCTGGAGGATTCGAGCGTGGCGCGGGCCTGGCTGTCGAACGGCGGGGTCGAGACGCTCATGAGCTACGGTGTCGAGGTTTCGATGTCGTCGGCCGATGCATCGCGTGTGCATGCGGACTTTCGCAATGCGTTGCCCTCCGAACACCGTGCGTTCATGGAGCAACTGCCCGTGATGCATCGTGAGGGCGGTTATGCCTTTGTCCACGCGGGCGTTCGCCCGGGTGTTCCCCTCGATGCGCAGGACCCGGAGGACCTGCTCTGGATCCGCAAGGATTTCCTCGACGATCCCGGCGACCACGGGGCCGTGGTCGTTCACGGTCATACGGTCGAGGAAAATCCCGTCGACCGCGCCAACCGGATCGGGATCGACACGGGCGCCTATGCACCGAGCCGCCTG
>JAEPNS010000327.1 GCA_017643325.1 Alphaproteobacteria bacterium
ATATCCGGACGACAAGCTCCAGCACGAAGACGCCGAGGATGGCGCGGTCCAGCAGCACCAGGTAGGTGCCGACCGCCGACATCACCGTGTCCGAGGTCTCCAGTCCGAGGGTGACCGCATTCACAAAGATCAGCGCCAGGACCGGGTAGCGGAAGCGCGGACTCTCGACGAACGCGCGCAGGCGCGCGCGATGATCCGCGGTGGGCGACGTACTTGTCTGGTCCATGAAAAACCTGCTCCGGTCGGTCGCCTATATGGGACCAAAGCACGTCGTCGGCAAGCCGTTCGCGCGCGGAAATCAGGCGATGTCGAGCACCACGTTGCCGATGTGCTTCGCGTCCTCGACCATCTTGTGGGCGGCCACGATCTCGTCGAGCGGGAAGCGCTTCGCGATGGTCGTCTCCAGTGCGCCATCGGCGAGCATCGCGTTCAATGCGGTGACGCCTTCATCGCGCTGCTCGTCGGAGATCGAGTACACGATGAACCATTTCAGGTTTGCCCATTTGACGATGAAATCCTGTGCCGGAACGCTCGCCATCGTGTCGACGGTCCCGTAGATGATGACCGTGCCCCGCGGCGCCAGGATCTGGCCGTACGTCGGCGCATTGGCTGAGAGGTTGAGCTCGACGATCCGGTCCGCGCCCTGTCCGTCCGTGAGCGCAAGAATTCGCTCGGTGACGTTCTCGGTGCGATAGTTGACCACCTCGTCGGCGCCTGCGGAGCGCGCATAGTCGGCCTTCTCGTCGGAACTGACAGTCGTGATCACCCGTGCGCCGTTGTACTTCGCGACCTGGATGGCGTGGTGGCCGACCGCACCGGCCCCGCCCTGGACCAGAATGGTCTGGCCGGACACGTCGCCGTCAAACATCACCGCGCGATGCGCCGTCAGGAACGGGATGCCGAAGCACGCCGCCTCGGCCAGGTCCGCCCCGTCGGGCAGGTCGATGACGTATTTCGATTCCATGCAGATGTATTGCGCGGCGGTGCCGAACGGGCGCTGCCACTGGCCGTTCATCAGCCAGACGCGATTGCCGACGCGCGATGCGTCCACGCCGTCTCCGACGGCGTCGATCACGCCGGCCCCGTCGGAATGGGGAATAATCAGCGGGAACGGCATGCCGCCGCCGCGCCCGCGCAGCCGCGCCTTCCAGTCGGACGGATTGACGCCGGAAACCTCCAGCTTCACCCGGACCTCGCCCGGTCCCGGTTCCGGCGTCGGCTGCTCGCCGACCTGCAGGACTTCGTCGGCCTTGCCGAGTTTCTCGTAGAAGGCTGCGCGCATGGCGACCTCTCCGTTGTTCCCCCTGGAATGCGCGAGATATAGGTCAGCCATGCCGCGAAAGCCACACTCGCGCGAGCGGCGATTTGCTTTCATGACCATCGCCACGGACTGAATGGAATCCGAATTCATGAGTCAGGCCAAACCATCCTCACATGCACCGGAGTCCCGGTCGTCGTCATGGAGCGGTCTCGCCCTGTTCTCGCAAGGTTTTCGTCCGTTCTTCCTGCTCGCCGGAATCTGGGCCATCGTCGCGCTCATCGTCTGGATGCACGTTTTTCTCGGCCTGACCCCCTCGACCAGCGCGTTCGATCCCGTCGCATGGCACGCCCACGAAATGCTGTTCGGTTATGCGGCCGCCGTGCTCGCCGGTTTCCTGCTGACGGCCATCCCAAACTGGACCGGGCGATTGCCTCTGCAGGGCTGGCCGCTTATCGGCCTCGTCGCGCTTTGGCTCCTCGGGCGTGCCGCGATGTTCTTTCCGCTCGCCCCGCTCGTCGTGGCACTTGTCGATCTTTCCTTCCTCCTGGCGCTTCTCGCGGTCGCGGCACGCGAAATCCTGGCCGGCCGGAACTGGCGAAACCTGCCGCTTGTGGCAGCGCTTGCCGTGCTGCTGACCGCAGGGGCCCTGATTCATGCAGGTCAGGCGGGCTGGCTCGACCACGCCGACAGCTACGGGATGCGGCTCGCACTTGCCGTTTTCGCCGGCCTGATCGCTCTGGTCGGGGGTCGGATCGTCCCGAGTTTCACCCGCAACTGGCTCGCACGTCATAAGGCCGAGGCCCTGCCCACGCCGTTTTCAAGCTTCGACAAAACCAGCATTGTCATCCTCGTAGCGGCCTTGCTCATTTGGGTTCTCGCGCCGGAAAGCGCCCTCGCGGGCATCGCATGTATCGCCGCCGGCAGCCTGCACGCTGCCCGGCTGGCCCGCTGGCGCGGCGCCGCCACCCTGCGCGAACCGCTCCTGGCGGTGCTCCATGTTGGGTATGCGTGGCTGCCGATCGCGGTCTTGCTCATCGGCCTGGCAGCATTGCTGCCACAGGCGTTTCCCACGAGCGCGGGTCTTCACGCCTTGACGACAGGGGCTATTGCAACGATGACCCTGGCGGTGATGGCGAGAGCCATCCGGGGTCACACGGGAAACGTCCTGTCGGCGGGACCGCCAACCACAGCAATCTTCATCGCGATCACCGCGGCGGCCCTGTTCCGGGTCGGTGCGCCGTGGCTCGCCGGCCTCGAGACACACATGCTCATGGCATCATCCGCCTTCTGGATTCTGGCCTTCGCCGGCTTCGTGGCAATTCACCTGCGAACCCTGCTGACCGCCTATGACCGTCGTCCCGGGTAACCGCCACCAATCCGGTGGCGCCGGGCGCGCGCGCGCAGCGGCCACTGCACGACCTCCCACACCGCCCACCCGATCGCGAGGCCGGCGCCGGCATAGACCAGGCTCGTCGTGTCGAGCGGCATCGCGGGTGTGAAGGCGTCAACGGTGGCCGACAGGATATCGGGATCGGCATTGCGGGCGAGTTCCACGGGCTGCAGCAACGGGTGCGCGTCGACGATCCGCGCGCGGGCCTGCTCGAGTTCGCTCACCCGCCGGGAGAACTCGTCGATCAGCCGTTGCCGCGTGGCCTCGTCGGCGACGAGCCGGCCTGTCGTGCCGTCCACGAAGCCCTGCAGCGTGCGCCGCGCCTCGTCGATATGGCCGCCGAGCCGCTGCAGGTAGGCCTGCACCAGCGCCGGCCCCTGCGCGCTTGCCGCGGCGCACACCGCGGCAACACCCGTGCCGACCAGCGCGACCAGCTTTGCCCATGCCCATCCCATGAACGGATGTTTGCCATGAAATGCGGCAGCGGTGTGAAGAAACCCGCGAAACCGTCAGCCCGTTGTTGCGAGATCCCTGTCGACGCGGCCCAGCAGGAAACGGGCCCGCTCGACGCCCTGGTCCAGCGCCCTGCCGAGCCAGTCGCGCGCGGCGGCCAGATTGCGCGGCACGCCGCGCCCCTCGAAATAGAGCGCGCCGATATGGAACTGGGCCAGCGCCGCGCCCGCCTCGGCCAGCGGCTTCCAGATCGCGTATGCGCGCGCGTAGTCCGCAGCCTCGTAGGCGCGGATGCCTGCCTCGATGTCTCCCTCCGGTACAGACACGGGCACCGGAGCCGGATCCGAAGCCGCTTCCGCGTCGAGGCTCTCGGCATGGTCCGGGCCCGGATCGGGATCGTCGATTTCGACGACGGGTTCGGGATCAACGATCCCGGCCCCCGGGAACGAATCCGGTATGTCGAATGGAAGCGGCTCCACCTGCGTGCCGACGTCGGCCGGCGCCGGGCCAGGCGTCACCAGCTCCGTTTCGAGCGCCTCGAGTTCCGCGCGCACGCTGTCGATTTCCGCCGCGATGCGCGCCAGCTCGCGCTGCAGT
>JAEPNS010000328.1 GCA_017643325.1 Alphaproteobacteria bacterium
AGCGAGTTGACCGAGCGCGAGCAGGAAATCTGCGCCGCCATCGGCCCGGCGCTGCGCGACCAGGGTCTGATCTTCGTGGGGATCGACGTGATCGGCGACTACCTGACGGAGATCAACGTCACCTCGCCCACGGGCATCCAGGAGATCGACCGCTACGACGACACCAACCTGTCGGCGCTGGTCTGGGACGCCATCGAGAAACGCCGGGAAGACGTGGCGGACTGAAGCTCGACGCGACACCGGCCGGGACTCCGGCGCCCCGCAAGGTCGACGAGAAACACAAGCGCCCGCACCATCCGCGACCGAATTCGCGTCTTGCCGCCGAGACCGCTTCGCGCATAAACATCCGCCCTGTGGTCGATCACCGGGCACGAGCCCGCCCTCTCCAGGAGTGTCATGCTCGGCATCCTCGGAATTCTGATCTCACTGGCCCTCCTCATGTACCTCGCATACAGGGGCGTGAGCGTTCTCATACTCGCCCCTGTGCTCGCGCTCGTTGCCGCGGCAGCGGCCGGAGCGCCCCTGCTGGGCAGCTACAGCCAGATTTTCATGAAGGCGCTGGGCGGTTTCGTGATTCTCTACTTCCCGCTTTTCCTGCTGGGGGCAATTTTCGGCAAGCTGGTGGAAACCTCCGGCTCGGCTCACGCGATCGCGACAGCAACCGTGCGATGGCTCGGGCGCGATCGGGCAATGCTGGCTGTCGTGCTGGCTTGCGCGATCCTGACCTACGGCGGCGTATCGCTTTTCGTCGTCGCGTTTGCAATCTATCCGATCGCTGCCGCGCTATTCCGCGAAGCCCGGATACCGCCCCGGTTCATCCCTGCCACAATCGCACTTGGCGCATTCACGTTCACCATGACCGCCTTGCCCGGCACGCCGGCAATCCAGAACGCGATCCCCATGCCGTTTTTCGACACGACGCCCTTCGCCGCGCCCGGCCTCGGCGCCATCGGCGGATCGGTCATGCTCGCCGCCGGCGCCTTCTGGCTGACCCGACGGATCGCCCACGCCCGCACCCGCGCCCGTGCAGACGCGCCATCCGTTGCTCGCGGTGCTTCCGGTTCGACGGACCCCGACGCGCTGCCGCCCGACCCCATGCCGCCCGACAAGACGCTGCGCGGCTATGCGCATGGAGAGGGCTTCGACATCATGGAAATCGCGGCGCCCGGGCAGCGGCCGCACATCCCGTCCTTCGGAGTAGCGATGGCGCCGATCGTTCTCGTCGTCGCACTCAACTACGTATTCACGGACTGGATCATTCCGCAACTGGACACGGACTACCTCGCGACCCCGGCCTATGGTTCGACCACCGTGGCTTCGGTTCGCGGGATCTGGGCCATCATATCGGCGCTATTCCTGTCGTCCCTGGTGCTGATTGCCATCAACTGGCGACATCTGCGGGACCTCCGCAGGTCGCTCGACGACGGCGCGAGCGCCTCGGTCCTGCCGATCTTCAACACCGCCTCGCTCGTCGGGTTCGGCGCCGTGATCGCCGCCCTTCCGGCATTCGAGGCGATCCGCGATGCGGTTCTGGGAATCGCGCCCGACAACCCGCTGGTTTCCCTGTCGATCGCCGTCAACATCCTGGCCGGAATCACCGGCTCGGCCTCCGGAGGCATGAGCATCGCCCTGCAGATGCTGGGGCCGACCTATCTGGACATGGGTCTGGCCGCCGGCATCGATCCGGCGCTGTTGCACCGCGTCACCGCGATCGCGACCGGCGGTCTCGATGCACTGCCCCACAACGGAGCGGTCATCACGCTGCTGACGATCTGCAAGATGTCGCACCGCGAATCCTATCTCGACATCTTCGCCGTCGCGGTCGCGGTGCCGATCCTGGCGCTGATTGTCGTCGTCGCGCTCGGCACCATGTTCGGTGCTTTCTGAGCGCACGCGGCCGGAGCGCGACGAGTTGCTCCGTCGCGCCCCTGCTGAAGAAGCCGATTAAAACGGGCGGCGAGGTCCAGAATCGCCCTTGCTGCGACAGTCCGCGGCAGCGAACGCGATGACCGCGACGGCACCGGCCGTCAGTTGACCGGGAACTCCCGCAGGTCCGGCGGGGTGCCGTCCGGGCGCTTGAGCAACTGCTCCTCCGGTTCGCCGGCCGCGAGGCGGGCCGACATCTCGTCGGGGTCGAACTTGATGCCGATCGGGTTCTCGGTGAACTCGCCGTTGGCGAAATACTCCGCGAACTTCTCCTCGGGAATATTGTCGACCTGGAGCTCGATCTGGTTCTTGTCCGGGTCGAAGTAATACATCGACGTGGTCGGCCCGTGGTTGATGCAGAACTCCGGCGTGATGCCGTGCTCGTCCTTCAGCCGGTTGTAGGTGTGCATCAGGTCGTGCAGGTTCTCGTAGGTGAAGGCCACATGGTGCAGGCCGCAGGTCATGTCGACATGGTCCTGCACGCCCGGCAGCGCCAGCACGGCGACCCGGTGGTGCTCGTCGTCATAGGTGACAAACCCGATCCCCGGGTTCTCGTACATGGCCTCGCCCTCGAGCACGACCTTGTACCAGTCGAGAATGTTCTGGACGTTGCCCTCCTTGGTGCGCAGCACCACATGGGCAAGTTTCTTCGGCGCGATCTTCCCGCGCTCCTTGGCCGTCTTCGGCATTTTCGCAACGGCGTTCATCGTTGGTTCCTCCGCAGATCCGTTCTTGTGTGGCGACGTTCTTGGCGTACGCACTTGGCCGGCATTGTTGCGCCCGCAATCAAAAGATTCAATCGTGATACGCAACGAAACGGGGGACACACGCCATGGCCGAACGCCTGACATCGCCGCCGCCGCTGCGCGACACCAAGACACCCAGGCTCAAGACGCCGCCGGGTGCGACCGACACCCACTTCCACATCTACGGGCCGGGCAAGCGTTTTCCCTACCACCCGGACGCGCCGCTGCTGGTCGAGGATTCGACCGTCGACGACCTGGTGAAGATGCACGACACACTCGGGATCGCGCGCGGCGTCATCGTGCAGTCGCTGGTGCACGGCCATTCCTACGAATACATGCTGCACGCCTTCGGCCGCTTCCCCGGCCGGTTCAAGGGCATCGCGCTGCCGTCGCCCGACATCACCGACCGGGAGCTGGAAATCCTCACCGCCGAGGGCGTGGTCGGCGCGCGGTTCGCCTATCGCGGCAACCCGGACATCGACATGGACCTCATCCATCGAATCCACGAACACGGCTGGCACCCGCAGTTCTGGTTCCGCGGGCCGGAGGAGGCCGCGGACTGGCGCGAGAAGATGCTGGCGGCGCCCGGCAACTTCGTGATCGACCACATGGGCTGGCAGCCGGCCGAACTGGGCATCGACGCACCCGGCTTCAGCACCGTGCTGGAATGCCTCGACACCGGGCGCTGCTGGGTGAAACTTTCCGGACCGATGCGGTTCACCGCCGAGCCGGGCCTGCCCTACCGCGACACGTGGCCGTTCGCGCAGGCGTTGATCGAGCGCAACCCGGACCGACTGCTGTGGGGATCGGACTGGCCGCACCCGGACCATTTCGAGGCCATGCCGAACGACGGCGACCTGCTCGACCTGATGCTGGAATGGGCGCCGGACGAGGCGTTGCGGAAAAAGATCCTCACCGACAACCCGGCGGAGCTGTTCGGGTTCGACCCGGCCTAGACCACTCTAGGCCGCGAGGTCGCCCGCCGGCGACGGCATCGCGATTTCCGGCGCGCGGCGAAG
>JAEPNS010000329.1 GCA_017643325.1 Alphaproteobacteria bacterium
AGCGCCGCGACGCCGGCCATCTCCAGCTCCTCGACCGTGCGGCGCACGTTCAGCGCGTTGCCGTAGCCGTGGTCGGCGTCGACCAGCAGCGGCAGGTCGCACGCCCGCCCGATCCGCCGCGCCTGGTCGGCGAATTCGGAAAGCGTCAGCACGATCAGGTCGGGCGCGGCGAGGACGTTCATCGACGCCACCGAGCCGGCAAAAATGCCGACCTCGAACCCGGCGGCCTGGGTGATGCGCGCGGTCATCGGGTCGGCGACGGACCCGGGATGCACGCATGTTTCCCCCGACAGGATGGCGCGGAATGTCTTGCGGCGTTCGGCAAATCGCATGGCGGTTGTCCCCCGGATTATTTGAGCTTGCGGCGTTCGCGCACCAGCGCGCCGGATTGCGCGAGCGCGGCGATGGCGTCGGCGTCGTAGCCGTGTTCGGCGAGGATCTCGTCGGCCTGCGCGCCGAAGGCCGGCGGGGTGGAGCGCAGTTCGCCCGGCGTGCGGCTGAACTTGATCGGCGTCCCCGCGCCCTCGTACCAGTCGAGCTTGTAGGCCATGTTGCGGTGCTTCGTGTGTTCGGCGTTCATGACCTGGCCCGTGTCGAGGACGGGCCCGGCCGGGATGCCGGCCGACAGCAGCTTGAGGCACAGGGCCTCGCCGTCCACCGCCGCGAAGGCGTCGAGCAGCTCTTCGCGCAGTTCGGCGCGGTTCGCCACGCGCTCGGAATTGTTCGCGAAGCGCGGGTCGTCGACCAGGTCGGGCCGGCCGAGCTCCTGGCACAGGCGCGCATAGGCGCGGTTGTTGCCCGCGCCGATGAAGACATCGCAGGTCTTGGTCGGGAACTTGTCGTAGGGCGCGATGTTCGAATGCTGGTTGCCGGTGATGCCCGGCACCTTGCCGCCCGACAGGTAGTAGTTCGGGATGTGCGGGTGCATCAGCGAGACCGCGCAGTCGTAGAGCGTCATGTCGATGAACTGGCCCTTGCCGGACGCCTGCCGCTCGAACAGCGCCATCAGGATCGCGACGCAGGAGTAGAGGCCCGTGCCCATGTCGACGGCCGCGATGCCGACGCGCGTCGGTTCTTTGTCGGCGTCGCCGCCGTTGATCGAGAACCAGCCCGCCATCGCCTGCACGATGGCGTCGTAGCCGGGAAAGCCGCCGAGCGGCCCGTCCGCGCCGTAGCCGGAGATGCGGCAGTGGATCAGCCGCGGGAACTTTTTCGACAGGGTCTCCTCGTAGCCGATGCCCCACTTCTCCAGCGTGCCGGTCTTGTAGTTCTCGATCAGCACGTCGGCGTCTTCCAGCAGGCGGAGGAACACCTCACGGCCTTCCCCGGTCGTCAGGTCCAGCCCGATCGAGCGCTTGTTCCGGTTGAGGCCGACGAAATAGGACGCGTCGCCCTCGTGGAAGGGCGGACCCCAGTCGCGCACCTCGTCGCCCTGGGGCGGCTCGACCTTGATCACCTTCGCACCGTGGTCGGCGAGGATCTGGGTGCAGTAGGGGCCGCCGAGCACGCGCGCGAGGTCGACGACCTTGAGACCGGCGAGCGCGCCGAAGGGGGACGTGTTGGGGGACATCGGTCTGGCCTAGGGTAATGTTGGGGACAGCGGTTGGTTTGCCGATGCTAGGCTGCCGCGGTGTGTGCGTCCATGCCGCGGGCCGGATCGATGGGGAGCGAGATGAGCGAAACAACGGATTTTGACGGCCTGGAGGTGGGATACGACATCCCCGCCCGGCCGGGGATGGACGAGACCGACATCCAGACGCCCTGCCTCGTACTCGACCTCGACGCGCTGGAACGCAACCTCCGCAGGATGGGGGACTACGCCGCCGCCCACGGCATGGCCCTTCGGGTGCACGGCAAGATGCACAAGTCGGCCGACATCGCGCGACTGCAGCAGGAGATCGGCGGCGCCACCGGCATCTGCTGCCAGAAGGTCTCGGAGGCGGAGGCCTTCGTGCGCGCGGGCATCGACGACGTGCTGGTGTCGAACGAGGTGTGCGATCCCGTGAAGATCGACCGGCTCGCACGGCTGCCGAAACACGGCGCGCGCGTGATCGTCTGCGTCGACAATGCGGACAATGTGGCGGACCTGTCAGAAGCGGCGTCGCGGTACGGCACGCAGCTCGAAGTTCTCGTCGAGGTCGATTGCGGGCAGGGGCGCTGCGGTGTGACGACCCCGGACGAGGTCGTGGCGCTGGCCCGCGCGGTCAACGCCGCCGACGGCCTGGCGTTCACCGGCATCCAGGCCTACCAGGGCACGGCGCAGCACATCGAGGCTTACGCCGAACGCGCGGACATGCTCGACCGCGTGGTCGCACAGGTGAAGGACGTTGTCGCCGCGCTGGATGCGGCCGGCCTGGCCCCCGGGCTGGTGACGGGCGGCGGCACGGGCTCCTTCTATCTGGAGAGCAATTCCGGTGTCTACAACGAGCTGCAGTGCGGCTCCTATGCGTTCATGGACGCGGACTACGGGCGGATCGAGACGCCCGACGGCGCGCGGTTCGATGCGGGCGAATGGGAATACGCCTTCTTCCTGCTCACCCAGGTGATGAGCCACGTGAAGCCCGACCGGGCGGTGGTCGATGCCGGCCTGAAGGTCCAGTCGGTCGACAGCGGCCTGCCCGTCGTCTTCGGCCGCGACGATGTCGAGTACATCAGCTGCTCGGACGAGCATGGCGTGGTGTCCGATCCCGGCGGCGTGCTGAAGGTGGGCGACAAGCTCCGCCTCGTGCCCGGCCACTGCGACCCGACGGCGAACCTGCACGACTGGTATGTCGGGGTGCGCAACGGAAAGGTCGAGACCCTCTGGCCCGTCACCGCGCGCGGCAAGGCCTACTGACCGCCCTAGGCCGCGTCGGCTGTTCCGAAGACTCTGGCCGCAAATCCCGGATAGCGTTCGGCCACTGCATCGGCCACCTCGCCACGAAGCAGGACCAGCGTCGCGGCATCGGGTGCGGGCGTTTCGGGGGTCGTTTCGGGTTCGTCATAGTCGAAGCCGGTGTTTTCGCGCACTTCCTCGACCGTGTGGCCGGGGTGGACGGAGGTCAGCCGGAAGCGCTTCGCCGCCTTGTCGAAATCGAACACGCAGCGCCCGGTGACCAGCGCATGCGGCCCCCCGGTGCGGTGGACGCCCTCGTCGCTGACGCCGGGCGCGCTCACGAAGTCCACCTTCGGCACCAGCACCCGCGGCGTGTGCTCCTCGCGGAACAGGATCACCCGCGGCACCAGGAAATACAGGTAGGCCGAGCCGAACGAGCCCGGGAACCGGACCTTGGTTTCCGGGTAGTCGCCGATCCCGACCAGGTTGATGTTGGCCTGTCCGTCGATCTGGCCGCCGCCGAGGAAGAAGGCGTCGATGCGCCCCTGCGCGGCGCAGTCGAAGAGCTCGCGCCCGCCGTCGGTGAAGGGGCTGTGGGCCTCGCTGCCGAGCATCGAGACCCGCAGGCGGCCGTTCGATTTCGCCCGCGCCAGCAGCGCGGCGGTTCCCGGGATCGGCGATTGCGCGCCGACCGCGACATGCCCGAGCCCCTCGAGCATGCCGGCCACCGTCGCGATCAGCAGTTCCTCTGGCCGGAAGTCCGCGCTCATTCCGCGGCCTTCGCGCCGAACACGAACTCGTCGAGCCAGCCGGCGAAGCCCTCGTCGGTCTTCGCCCGGTCGAGGTAGTCGCGCAGGTGCGCGTCGTCGGGGC
>JAEPNS010000032.1:0-7705 GCA_017643325.1 Alphaproteobacteria bacterium
GAGAAGATCAGCCCGCGCGAGGTGGACGAGATCCTGCTCGACCATCCGGCCATCGACCAGGCGGTCACGTTTGCCCTGCCGCACGACAAGCTGGGCGAGGAGGTCGCCGCCGCCATCGTGCTGAAGGAAGGCCAGGAGGCCAGCGAGGGCGAGATCCGCGAGTTCGCCGCCGGACAGCTCGCCGACTTCAAGGTGCCGCGCAGGATTGTGTTCCTGGAGGAAATCCCCAAGGGCGCCACCGGCAAGCTGCAGCGCATCGGCCTGCACGAGAAGCTGGGGCTCTAGCGCGTGAAGGTCTGCATCTTCGGGGCGGGCGCGATCGGCGGCTACATGGCCGTCGAACTCGCGCGCGCGGGCGAGGCCGAGGTGACCTGTATCGCGCGCGGCCCGCACCTTGCTGCCATGCGCGAGAACGGCCTGAAGCTGGTGATGGACGACGGCGCGGAACATGTCGTCCAGGTCAACGCCACCGACGACCCCGCCGAAGCCGGCCCGCAGGACTATGTGATCGTCACCCTCAAGGCCCACTCGGCGACGGCCGTGGCAGACCGGATGACGCCGCTGTTCCATGACGACACCGCCGTGGTCACCGCCCAGAACGGCGTGCCCTGGTGGTACTTCTACGGACTCGACGGGCCCCATGAGGGAACGCGCGTCGAATCCGTCGATCCGGGCAACCGCCAGTGGGACATCATCGGTCCCGAACGCGCCATCGGCTGTGTCGTCTACCCGGCGGCGGAGATCGCGGAGCCGGGCGTGATCCGCCACGAGTACGGGAACCGCTTCACCCTGGGCGAGCCGTCGGGCGAAAAGTCCGAACGCGTGCAGGCGCTGTCGAAGCTCCTGTCCGGCGCGAACATGCGTGCGCCGGTCCGCCCGCGGATCCGTGATGACATGTGGGTGAAGCTCTGGGGCAATGTTTCGTTGAATCCTGTCTCTGCTCTGACCGGCGGCACCCTTGCCGAAATGATCGACGATCCGGACGTGTGCTCCGTGATCCGGCAGACCATGGTCGAGGCGCAGGCCGTCGGCGAAGCGCTGGGTGTCCGGTTTGCCATCGACGTCGACAAGCGCATCGAGGGCGCGCGAGAAGTCGGCGACCACAAGACCTCGATGCTGCAGGATCTTGAACTGGGCCGCCCGATGGAAATCGATGCGCTTGTCGCATCGGTCCAGGAACTCGGCCGGATCGTGGACGTGCCCACCCCGACCATCGATACGGTGTTGGGCCTCGTGAAGCAGCGTGCCCGGCTGGCGGGCTGCTACGACGGCTGAGGCGGCGCACGCCGCGCCGCGATTGTCGAGAACAGCGGCGCCGCGACGGCAAAGAAGACCAGCACGGCCACAAGCACAAGGAACGAGTCCCGTATTCCCGCCGCGCGGATGATCGGCTGTGCCACGAACGGCAGCACGAACTGACCGAGGTAGATCGCCGTCGTCAGGCCGCCGATCACGCGGGTCCGGTAGCGCGGGTCGGTCAGGCCCATCAGCCAGGTATTCGAGTTGGGATACATCTGGCTCATGCCGACACCGAAGGCGAACAGGCCGAGCGCGACCATGGCGAGGCTGTTCGCGCCCGCGAGCACGGCGTAACCGATGGCGAGCCCGCTCGCGATGAAGCAGTAGATCCACGCGTTCGATGCGCGGGCCCGGAACTTCGGGAAGAGTGGGCCCAGCAGCGCCATCAGGAGAAGTGGCCAGGCGATCGCGTAGCCGGCAATGCTCGCCTGTTCGACGCCGATGCTCTCCAGCAGGAAGGGCAGGTTGAGCGGCATCTGCAGGAACACCCCGCCGGTCGCCGCCACCATGATGTAGATGGCGAAGACCGCCAGCCAGGGCGTTTTCTTCGGCCCGCTCTCGCTTCCGGGTTCGCCGGACGGTCCGGCCTGCGGCGCCGGTTCCGTGACTGTCGCGAGCATGGTCGGAAGCAGGACGAGGCCGACGGCGTAGAGCAGGAAGGGTGCGCGCCAGTGAATGTCCGCGAGCAGGCCGCCAAGCAGGACGAACGCCACGCCCCCGGAAGCGGTGGCAGCGGCGTAACGGGCGATCGCGCGGCGGCGGGACGGAATGTCGTCGTAATAATCGGCGAGCAGGGCCGGGGCGAGGGTGAACAGGACGCCCATACCCAGCCCGAGCGCGATGCGCGACCCGAGGATCGCATGCAGGTCGTCGAGAAATACCGGGACCACACCCGCCCCCGCATAGACGAGCAGCGCGAGGATCAGCAGCGGCCGGCGACCGGTCCGCTCGACGATGAACCCGACGGCCGGCCCCGCCAGCGCGAGCAGCAGCGTCGGGATCGAGACGACGAGGCGCGCCAGAAGGTCGATATCCGGCACGCCGGCAAAAAGGCGCGACATGTCCGGCAGCGACGGGGCGACGGCCGCGATGGACATCGCCGAAATGGCGCCGAACGCATAGAGCGTCCCGTCTCGCACGCGTCGGCGCGCGGGGCTGACCGGTGCAGCGGTGTTCATGACCGGGTTGTCGACAAGGAAACGGACCTCAAACGCTTGCGAAGACGGCACCGACCACGGCTTCGGTGCGCACGCCCACGCCCATCCCCTCGCTCTGGTAGTTCGAGACGAAGCACATGGACAGGTTCCGCTCCGGATCGGCGATGGCCCGCGCGCCGCCCGAGCCGAGATGGCCGAAGGCCCTGGGGCTCGGACCGAAGAGTGCGGCGCCGGAGGGGTTCTGGGCGAAGCCCATCGCGTAGCGCATGGGCCGGCCGGTCATCCCGTCCGCCTTTTGTTCCCACTGGGTGGTGGTCGCACGCGCGACGGTATCCGCGGACAGAATCCGGGTGCCGTCGATCTCGCCGCCGTTGGCCAGCGCGGCATAGATCCGGGCCATGCCCCGGGCCTCTCCGAAGCCGCCGAACGAGGGAATTCCTGCCGTCCGGAATTTAGTGCTGTTCTGTTCCTCGGTGCCGAAAGGTTTCGGGTTCGCCCGCCAGGCCCGCGCGAGTGTCGACTCGCCGTCATTGCCCTGCGTCATCATGGCGTTGCCGCCCGCATTCGGGGTCAGGTCGGCCACCCGGTCGAGATCCTCTTCCGCGACGCCGATCCGGTAGTCGGCCCCGAGCGGTCCGCAGACATTCTCCTGCAGGAAATCGCGGACCGTCGTGCCTGTGACCCGGCGCACGACCTCGCCCGTGAGGTAGCCGATGTTCACGGTGTTGTAGGCGCCGTTGCTGCCCGCTGGCCATGCGGGCGCCTGTTGTTCGAGAACGGCAATCATGCGGTCGTAGTCGTAGATGTCCCCCGGTTCGGCCGCGTCGGCGAAGCAGACCCCGCAGTTGTGTGAAAGGATGTGCCGGACGAGCACGTCCTCCTTTCCGTTCCGGGCAAACTCCGGCCAGTAGGTCGCGACCGGCGCCTCGAGGTCGACCTCGCCGCGGTCGGCGAGAATATGCACACAGGTCGCGCACATGGCCTTGGCGAGCGAGTACATGAGGCAGAGCGTGTCCTCGCGCCAGGGACGTTCGCGTGCGGCATCCATATGCCCGGCCCACAGGTCCACGACCTTCTCGCCGCCGGCATAGACAGCGACCGCCGTGCCGATCTCCTCATGCTCGCGGAAATTGTTTGCCAGCGCGTCGCGGACGCCCGCGAAGCGGCTGTCGCATTGTCCGTGGATGTCCATCCGTTCCCCCAGCGTGGCCTGGCCGGAGTATCCGCCTCGGCTGAAACCAAGGCAAATCGCGTCAGCCATGCGCAGAGAGCGTGCGCGATACGGCGTCCTTCCACCCGGCGAGAAGCCGGTCCCGTGTGTTGCCGTCCATGCCCGGGGAAAACCCCCGGTCGCGTGTCCACAACGCCGAGATGTCTTCGAGGCTGGCGAACAACCCGCATCCGAGACCGGCCAGCCATGCTGCGCCCAGCGCGGTCGTCTCGGTGATTTGCGGACGCTCGACCGCAGTGTCGAGGATATCGGCCAGGAACTGCATCAGCCAGTCGTTGGCCGCCATGCCGCCGTCGACCCGGATCGTGTCCGGGCGTGCGCCGCGGTCGGCGGTCATGGCATCGAGAAGGTCGCGGGTCTGGTAGGCGACCGCTTCCAGCGTTGCCCGGGCGATCTCGGCGATGCCGGAATCGCGGGTCAGGCCGAGGATCGCCCCGCGCGCGTCGGCGTCCCAGTGCGGCGCGCCGAGCCCGGCGAAGGCGGGCACCATATAGACGCCCCTGTTGCCGTCGAGTTCGCGTGCGAGCGTTTCGGTCTCCGGCGCCGCGCCGATCAGCTTCAGGGCGTCGCGGAGCCACTGGACCGCGGCGCCCGCGACGAAGATCGAACCCTCGATCGCGTAGGTGGGCCTGCCGTCGAGCCGGTAGGCGAGCGTGGTGAGAAGACGGTTTTCGGAAACCGGCGCCTCGTCGCCGGTGTTCATCAGGACGAAACAGCCGGTGCCATAGGTGCTCTTGACCATCCCGGGCTCGAAGCAGGCCTGGCCCACCGTCGCGGCCTGCTGGTCGCCGGCCACGCCGCGGATCGGCAACGCGGCGCCGATGGTGTCCGTGGACGACGTGCCGAAATCGCCGGCGCTGTCGCGGACCTCCGGCAGGATCGCGCGCGGCAGGTCCCAGATATCGAGGAGATCGTCCGACCAGTCCTGTTCGTGAATGTCGAACAGCATCGTCCGGCTGGCGTTGGTGGCGTCGGTCGCATGCACCGCGCCGTCCGTGAGCCGCCAGAGCAGGAAGCAGTCGACGGTGCCGAACGCGAGTTCACCCGATTCGGCGCGCGCACGGGCGCCGTCCACATGGTCCAGCAGCCAGGCGATCTTCGACGCCGAGAAATAGGGGTCGGGCAACAGCCCGGTGCGGGTCGCAATGACATCCGCGTGTCCCGCATCCCGCACGGCCCGGCAGGCGTCGGCGGTGCGGCGGTCCTGCCAGACAATCGCGTTGTGGACCGGCTCTCCCGTCCTGCGATCCCACAGGATCGTCGTTTCGCGCTGGTTGGTGATGCCGATGGCCGCGACATTGTCCTGCCCGTCCAGAACCTCGCGGCAGACCGCCTTCGTGGCGGACCATATCTCGTCCGGGTCATGCTCGACCCAGCCGGGTTGCGGGAAAACCTGCGGCAGTTCGCGCTGGGCCGTGCGGCGCGGCGTCCCGTCGCGCTCGAACAGGATGGCCCGGGTGCTCGTCGTGCCCTGGTCGATGGCGAGGAGCGTCGGCGTGTCGGTCATGGCCTGTCAGCGCGTGGCCTGTCGCCGATCAGCTTGAGGACGAGGATCGTGCCCGTCAGGCAGAGCGTGACGGCGTTGGCGAAGATCAGCGGCCGCGACCCGAGCATCAGGCCGTACACCAGCCACAGCACGATGCCGGTGTTCAGGACAAGGAACATCCCGAGCGAGATGTCCCGCGTGGAGCGGGTGCGCCAGGATTTGATGACCTGGGGCAGGAAGGCGATGGTGGTCAGCACCGCCGCAATGCCGCCGATGATCTCCGGGTGGACCGCGTCCAGCATCTCCGTCGGTGCCTAGCGCACGCAGAAGGGCTGGATCGCCACCGCAAGGTCGAGCAGCGCCTCGTCGCCGCCCGGCCAGCCGATGAAGGACAGGCCCGCCGGGCAGCCGTCAACCTCGGCCGCGGGCACCGTGACCTGGGGCAACCCGGTGTGCCCCGCGATGCAGGTCAGCGCCATGGTGTTGGACCGGAAGAACTCCAGGTCATCCGGCGTGGCGTCCAGCTTCGGCGCGATCACCGGGGCCGTCGGCAGGCAGAGGATCGTGTCCGGCTCGGCGAGCGCAAGCACCCGGCTCTGGACCCGGCGGCGCACCTCGTTCGCGGCCTGGATTTCCTCGGGCGTGATCGCCGCGGCCATCGCGAAGCGTTCCCTGATGCCGGGCCCGAGGTCCGGCTGGTGCTCCTCGACCCAGGGCAGGTTGGTACCCGCGATCTCGCCGGCCTGGAGCACGCGGAAGGCGTCCCACCAGACCTCCAGCGTGTCGTCGCCGGCGATGTGGATGTCCTGCGCGTCGGGCAGCACGTCGGCCGCGGCGTCGAGCACCCTGGACACCGCGTCGGCGACGGCCGGGTCCGTGCGCTCGAAGGCGTCGGTGACCCTGAGCATCCGTTTCGGGGTGCCCGGTGTTGCGCCGTTGTCGAGCAGCACCGGCCCGATGTCGCGGAACAGCGCCGCGTCGTTGGCAAACCAGCCCGCCGTGTCGAAGGAGGGCGCCATTGCGTGGGCGTTGGAGAGATCGACCCGCCCGTGGCTCGGCCGGATGCCGTAGAGCCCGCAGAAGGATCCCGGGATCCTTACGGACCCGCCGGTGTCCGAGCCGAGCGCGAAGTCGCAAATCTCCGCCGCAAGCGCCGCGGCCGAGCCCGACGACGAGCCGCCGGGCATGCGGCCCGGCGCGCGGGCGTTGCCGGGCGTGCCGTAATGGGCGTTGGCGCCCGTCAGGCTGTAGAAGAACTCGTCGCAGACCGCGATTCCGACGATATCGGCGCCGGCGTCGAGGAGCTTCTGCACGCTCGGCGCGGTCTCGCTCTCCTCCGACGTCCAGGCGAGGTAGTCGGGGCTGCCGTTGGAAATCTTCCGTCCGGCGATGTGGTACTGGTCCTTCACCACGAAGGTCCTGCCCGCCAGCGGGCCGTCGCCGGACCCGCGGATCGGCTCGGTGATGGTATGCGGGACCAGCGCACCGACGGGGTCGTCGGGAATTTTCGGATCGGTCATGTTTTGCCTGTCCAAGCTCATGCTTCGTCAAGCTCAGCATGAGGGTTTTTTGTGTATCACCTCATCCTGAGCCTGACGAAGGATGAGGTTCGCGAGCTACTTCCTTTTCTTCTTCCCGCCGCCCTTCTTCTTGCGCGGCTTGGGCGCCGGGCTCTCCTTCAGGAACCAGTCGAGGATCTGCTCGCCGTCCCAGCACACCAAGCCTGGGTGGGACAGGATGTGCTCGAAGGTCTCGCGGACATACTTGATCCGGTGCGGCGAGCCCGAGAGGTAGGGGTGCATGGCGACGGCCATGATCCGGGTCGTCTCGTGGCTCTCGGCGTAGATCGTCTCGAAATAGTCGAGCGAGCGGTTCTTGTAGACTTCCGAGGGGTGATGCTGGATCGCCATCATCACGATGTCGTGGAGCTCGTAGTTGTAGGGCAGGGCCACCATCGGCTGGCCGCCGGTGGTCTTCAGGTGCACCGGCTGGTCGTCGAGCACCCAGTCGCCGATATACTCGACGCCCGCGGCGGCGAGGTGGTCGATCGTCTGGTAGGTCTGGGTCAGGCCCGGGCCGAACCAGCCGCGCGGCGGCTTGCCCGCAAAGTCGCCGATGATCTTGAGCGACTTGTCGATGACGGCCCGTTCGTCCTTGAGCTTGTGCATCGGCATCTGCTCGTAGGAATGGGCGTTGAACTCCCAGCCCGCCTCGAGCACCGCATCGGCGGCGCGCGGATAGTCCTCGATGGTGCGTGCGTTCAGCGTGACGGTCGGGCGCACGCCGAGGTCGTCGAGCATCCGCTTGATCCGCCAGAAGCCGACCCGCATGCCGTACTCGTGCCAGCTCCAGTTCGGGTGGTCGGGGATCATGGGCACGCCCTGGGGCGGCGGGATCACCATGCGGGCCATCGCGCGCACGATGTCCCAGACCTCCAGCGCCAGAATCGGCCACAGGATCATGCGGTTGCCGTCGGGCAGCTTGAGCGGCTTGCGGTCGTCGATGGCCGAAAAGGGCAGGCGGTCGCCCGGC
>JAEPNS010000032.1:7715-16018 GCA_017643325.1 Alphaproteobacteria bacterium
CATGATGTCCTCCGATAAGACTTTTTCCGCGCCGGCGGCGCGCGTTCTTGTCCGCGCCGGACTATACTGGCGCGCGAACACGGACAAAAGACGCCGGCCGTGCGAACGGTCGGGCCAGTGAGGAATTGATGAGCGACACGGATGTGGTCCTGGTCGAGCGCGACGGCGATATCGCCACGGTCGTGCTGAACCGCCCGGAAAAACTCAACGCGCTGAACAAGCCCATGTGGCGGCGTCTCGGCGAGGTGATGCGCGAGATCGGCGAGGACGCCTCGATCCGCTGCGTCGTCCTGCGCGGTGCCGGCGACCGGGCGATGGGCCCCGGTGCGGACATCTCGGAATTCGAGACCGAGCGCGCCAACACGGCGCAGGCGACCGAGTACGGCGGGCTGATGCATTCGACGATGCACGCCGTGCGCGACTGCCCGCACCCGGTGATCGCGCTGATCAAGGGGCTGTGTGTCGGCGGCGCGCTGGAGATCGCGCTGATGTGCGACATGCGCATATGCGGCGAGGGCTCGCGCTTCGGGGTGCCGATCAACCGGCTCGGCCTCGTCATGGCGTATCCGGAGGTCGAGGCGCTGGTCGGCCTCGTCGGCCGCTCGGTCGCGCTGGAGATCCTCTACGAGGCCCGCGTGTTCGATGCCGCCGAGGCCAAGGACAAGGGCCTCGTGAACCGGGTCGTCGCGGACGACGCGGTCGAGGACGAGGTCTACACCGCAGCGCGGCGCATCGCCGACGGCGCGCCGCTGGTCAACCGGTGGCACAAGAAGTTCGTCGACCGGGTGCTCGCCGGCGGGCCGCCGCTGACCGAGGCGGAGAAGGCCGAGGGCTTCGCCTGCTTCGACACCGAGGATTTCAACACCGGGTACCGGGCCTTCCTGGCCAAGGAGAAACCCGAATTCAAGGGACGCTGAACGAAAAGGTCCCTCATGCTGAGCTTGTCGAAGTATGAGGGCCCACATCCTCTCCTTCGTCAGGCTCAGGATGAGGATGTTTTCGAGAAGGAAAGGCAGAGACAATGACAGACAAGAACACCGGCATGCTGCACGGCCTGAAGGTCGTCGAGATGAGCCACATCATGGCCGCGCCGACCTGCGGGCAGATGCTCGCCGACATGGGCGCCGACGTCATCAAGGTCGAGCGGGTGCCGGGCGGCGACGATACGCGGCGCTTCGGCGAGGGCGAGCAGGGCGATTCGGCCGCCTTCGCGATGATGAACCGCAACAAGCGCGGGCTGGCAGTGAACACGAAGTCCGACGAGGGCCGCGCGGCCCTGCGCCGGGTGATCGGGCAGGCCGACGTGTTCATCGAGAACTACCGCAAGGGCGCGATGGAGCATTTCGGGATCGGCTGGGAGGAGATGCACGCCGCGAACCCGCGGCTGATCTACTGCTCGGTCTCGGGCTTCGGGCGCACGGGTCCCTATGCGGAGCGCGGCGGTTTCGACCTGATCACCCAGGCCATGTCCGGCATCATGAGCATCACCGGCGAGGGCCCGGGCCGCCCGCCGGTGAAGGTCGGCGCGCCGATCACCGACATCACGGCGGGCATCCTGTCGGCCGTCGGCATCCTCGGCGCGCTCGCCCACCGCTACGAGACGGGCGAGGGCCAGTATGTGGATTCCTCGCTCTACGAGGCGGGGATCGTGCACACCTTCTGGCAGACCGCGATCTACCACGCGACCGGCGAGATCCCGCAGCCGATGGGCTCGGCGCACCCGCTGTCGGCGCCCTACCAGGCCTTCCCGACCAAGGACACCTCGCTGGTGGTCGGCGCGGCGAACCAGAACAACTGGTTGAAGTTCGTCGAGGCCATCGGCGCGCCGGAACTGGCCGACGACCCGCGTTTCGAGACCAGCAACAGGCGGATGGAGAACCTGCAGGTACTGGAGGAGACCCTCAACGGGATTCTCGCCGGGGACACGACCGCCGCCTGGCTGGAGAAGCTGGAGGCGGCCGGCGTGCCGGCGGGCCCGGTCTATGACGTCAAGGAGATGTCGGACGACCCCCACACCGCCGCGCGGGGCATGATCGAGCACGTGCCGGCCGCGACCGGCGGCGAGCACGCGGTCATCGCCCACCCCGTGAAATACTCCGCGACCCCGGCGACGGTCCGACGCGGCGCACCGCTGATGGGCGAGCATTCGCGCGAGGTGCTGGCGGAGTTCGGCTTCTCGGCCCAGGAGATCGACGGCCTGATCGCATCCGGCGCGATCGTCGAGCCGGACGTCACCGCGAAGGCGGCGGAGTAGGGACTGGGATCGGCACCGGTCGTCATTTCTGCGAAAGCAGGAATCCATTAACGCCGATGCCTGACCGGGCAACCGCCTGAGTCAATGGACCCCTGCTTCCGCAGGGGCGACGAGCGAGGGTGTATGAAACGGGCGTGTGGTCACTCCGCCGCTTTCGCCGCGCCGACGCCCAGGTGTCGCGTGAGGAACTCCCAAACTTCGCCCTGCGGGTCCTCGAGCCCCTTGAACACGTCGAAATGGTTGACGCCGGGGATGGCGACCAGATTCGCCTCGCCGCGTTCGGCGAGCGCGGCGTGCCAGGTCGTCGCCTGGCGCTTGAATTCGTCGCTCTCCGCGCCGCCGTGGACGACCTGTACCGGCGGCATCGGCCTGTCCAGGGTGAGCAGCGGCGACATGGCGACGGTCTCCTCGTCGCTCAGCTGCATGAACTCCTGTCGGTAGCTCAGCATCAGGGGGCGCATGTCGTAGTTGCCGCTGATGGTCATGCCGCAGGCGATGCCGTCGAGGTCGTCCTCGTTGGCGAGCCGCACAAGGGTCGACGCCGCAAGGTGCGCGCCCGAGGAATGCCCGGCCACGCAGATGCGCGTCGGATCGACGCCCAGCTCGGCGGCGTTCGCGCGGACATACCGGGTCAGCGCGACCGCGTGGTCGACCATGTCGGGGATGCGCACGTCGGGCAGCATCGGGAAGGTGCCGGCGACGAAGGAGATGCCGTTGGCCAGCGCCGCGCCCGCCCAGCTGCACGACGCCTCGGCCGAGCCGACCTGCCACTGGCCGCCATGGGTGAACACGATCACCGGCGCCGGCGCGCCGTCCGCGCGGTACAGGTCAAACCGGTCGTTCTCGTGGTCGCCGTAGGACAGGTCCTTCTCCGTCCGCAGGCGTTCGGCAACGTCGGCCGAGCGCGCGTGCAGGTCGGCCCGCGTCTGCGCGTCCGCGTCGGTCTGGATGTTCGTGTACTGCGCGTCGAGTTCCTCGCGCGTGTAGTCGAGATAGACTTTTTCAGCCATGGCACCTGTCCGCTTGCGTTTGCGCCAGTCTAGCGCGCCCCGCAGTGCTTGTTGACCTCAACTCCGCCAGCGCCCACGCTGGCCGCCAACGGACGAAAGGACTAGGACATGCCCGACGATATCAGGACGGTCGAGGAACTGGTCGACCATTACGGCAAGCCCAAGGGACACCTCGCCGAGAAGGAAAAGCCGAAGCTCAGCGACCATTGCCGCCGCTTCCTGGAACTCTCGCCCTTCTGCGTGCTGTCCACCTCGGCGGCCGGCGACGGCCCGGCGGACTGCTCGCCGCGCGGCGACGCGCCGGGCTTCGTGCACGTGATCGACGACACGACGATCGCGATCCCGGACAGGCCCGGAAACCGGCGCACCGACACCTTCCACAACATCGTGGAGAACCCCGAGATTGCGGCGATGTTCATGGTGCCCGGCCTGAACGAGGTGATGCGCCTCAACGGCCGTGCCCGCCTGACCACGGAACCGGCGCTGCTGGAAAAGATGGTCGCCAACGGCAAGACGCCGCTCGCCGCGCTCGTGATCGACATCCGCTATGTCTACTTCCACTGCGGCAAGGCGATCATCCGCGCAGACCTGTGGAACCCGGACAACCATCTCCAGAAGGGCGACTTCCCGACGCTGGGCCAGATCAACCAGGACTGGTACGGCGTCGACAAGGACGAGATCGACGCCCGCCTCGCGGACGACTACGCGAACAACCTGTACTGAGGTTCCGGACGTCTCCAATTGTCATTCCTGCGAAGGCAGGAATCCATTATCGCCGATGCCTGACCGGGCAGCCGCTTGAGTCAATGGACCCCTGCCTTCGCAGGGGTGACGACCGAAGTGAGTGCCACATCCGGGGATCCAAGCCCGGTACGACGACAAACAAGCGTGCCGAATTCAAAAGATAGTATCTTTACTAGTTTAACCTTCCGTTCCATAATCCGCCCATGTCCGCGCTCGATATCCTCGAACCCGACGACGCCGACCTGCCGTCCGGCGCGGCGGCGGGGGCCGGCACCTTGTCCGAGCAGATCGTGGCCCGGGTGCGCGACGCCCTGTTCGCCGGCCGGCTCAAGCCGGGCGACATGCTCGGCACGGAGAAGGACATCGCGGCCCGCTTCGACGCCAGCCGGATCGTCGCCCGCGATGCGCTCAAGCGGCTGGAGGCGGCCGGGGTCGTCGAGATCAGGGTCGGAAAGGGCGGCGGCGCGCGGATCGCGCACGGCAACCCGCAGTTGTTCGCCGACGCGCTGGCGGTCCAGCTCAACCTGATCGGGGTCGGCGTCGCAGAGATTCTCGACGCCCAGCGCGCGATCGAGACCATGACTGCCGAACTCGCGGCGACCCACGCGACCCGGGCCGATCTCGAGCGGATGGAGGACCTGCTGGCGCGCGCCGAGGCCTCCTGTGACGACTTCACCCGCTTCACGCGCCTGAGCCTCGCCTTCCATCTCGCGGTGGCCGAGGCGGCCCACAACGACGTGCTCCGCGTCCAGCTGATCTCGCTGCAGCACGTCGCCTGGCCGAAGGGCCGCTCCACGCTCACCCGCGACGTGGCGGAACACATCGTCGCGCTGCACCGGGAACTCTATGTGCTGATCAAGGCACGCGACGGCGAGGGCGCTCGCGAACTCATGAGCCGGCACCTGCGCCAGATCCGCGCGCGCCGGCTGTCGGAGGCGGCCCCCGGTTCGCCCGAGGATTTCGGCTGCTGCTGAGCGGCCCTTGCGGACACGAACAAAACCGAGGAGGAAAGCATGACCAGGGAAAAATTCGTCATCGCGCCGCACATGCGGCTGCAGGAATGGGTCGCCGAGGAGAAGGGCTACTTCGCCGACGAGGGGCTCGAGTACGAGTTCCACGACGAGCTCGTCGCGCCGGACGGCAAGAAGCATGATTTCGGCGACAGGGTCGGCGCCTACCAGACCTTCGAGCGTGGGCGCACCTGCGACGTCAGTTCGGCCTGCCACTGGACGGTGAATGCCGCCGCCGCGTCGGGCCACGGCAAGCTCTACCGCGACGCCTATTCGGTCGCGCCGTCGGGCATTTTCGTGCCGCCGGAATCCGTCATCATGAAGCCCGAGGACCTGGCCAACGTGCCGATCTCCGTCGGCTTCCAGTCCGGCAGCCACTATTCGACGATCCAGGCGCTGGAGCAGTGGATGAAGCCGGAGGACGTGACCCTGTCCTTCGCCGACGGGCTGCTGTTCAAGCGGCTCGAGCTGCTGGTCGACCGCAAGGTCCCCGCGGCCGCCGTGTTCAACGCGCCCTACTACGTGTGCGAGCAGCTGGGCTTCCGGAAGCTCTGCGACACGACCTTCATGATCACGGGGATGATCACCGGAGACCCGGACCTGGACGACGTGCGCAAGTATTACAGCGCGCTGCGCCGCGCCCAGCTCGACATCGACCTGCGGCCCGAGCTCTACACCCACTACTACCTGAAGGAACTGCCCGAGCGGTACCACGACATGGTCGACGTGCGCCGCATGGGCCCGGGCGAGCGCATCGTCTTCGAACCCTACACGGAGGAGACCTTCACCGACTCCCAGGCGTGGATCAACGAACGCGACATCTTCGAGAACGAGGGTGTCGGCGGCGCCAGCTACGAGGAAGCGACGATCTCGCTGGCGAGCTGAATCGCTATAGGGAAGGCAGCGCGTCTGCCTTCCCCTCTTTCGTCACCCCTATGCCCACCCTCGCGGGTCACCCTGCACGCAGGGCCGCATGATTTCCGACGTCATACCCGGGCTTGACCCGGGTATCTCGTCTCGGTCTGTGCGGAGATGCCCGGGTCAAGCCCGGGCATGACGGAAAGAGTTGCCGCCGACGTTCAGTCCTCCACCCCCGCCGTGAAGGTGTAGCCGAGGCCCTCCAGCTCCTTCACCACCTCAGCCCCGAAGCGCTCGCGCAGCTCGTCGCCGAGGCTCGGCGCGAACTCCACATCGCGCAGCGGTCCCTGCAGGGTGACGTGCAGCAGGCCCCGCTCGTCGCCGATGTTGGCGAAGCGCCGCATCACGCCGGGCGGGACCGAGATGGTGTCGTAGAGCCCGAGCTCGACCGAATGCTCGCCTTCGTCGCCCCACTCGATCACGAAGCGGCTTTGCAGGCAGGTGAAGGTTTCCGTCGTGTGAGCGTGGGAGTGCAGGCCCGGACCGTTGCCCGGCTCGCACTCGGCGATCACGACGGCGAAGTTCGGCGGGCCCGGGATCACCCCGTCGCCCCAGGGCGTGTCCTTGTCGACGGTGGCGATGACGGTGCGCGTCGCCCGAGCGGTCATCATCTCGCGCGCCTCGGGCGGGATCCTGCCCGCGGTGCGGTCCTTGTTGGCGGGGAGGTCGTCGAAGCGCGCGATGTAGCGCTCCATTTCCTCGGGCGTCGGCGTGGTGGTCTTCATCGGTTTGTTCCCCTGTTGTCGCCCCCGAGCGTGCCACCCAGAACCTCGGTGATCCAGTCGGCCATGTAGTCGATCCCGATCTCGGCATTGTCGCACTGGCAGTGCTCCGCGCCGCCCTCCTCGAAATCGAATACCTTGAGCTCCGCGCGCGGCGAGTTCACCGCCCGCTCGATGGTGGTCTCAGCGTTCCAGAGCGTGACCTGGCGGTCGTTGATCCCGTGGGTCACGAGAATCGGGCAGGCGATCTTCTCGACCGCGCCGTCGAGGCTGATGTTGCGCGTGATCTCCCGGGTCTCGTCCAGTGTGTCGCGGCCGAAGACCCAGTTGAAGTGCTCCTCGATGTGGGAGACGGATGGTTCTCCTGTCTTCGCGCCCTCGAAGCGTTCCTCCCAGCGTTCGCCGAAGTTGAAGTTGCCGCCCCACGCGACGCAGCACTTGAAACGCGGCTCGTAGGCCGCCGCGCGCGGCGCAAAATAGCCGCCGAGGCTGAGCGCGATGATCCCGGCGTTGCCGGCGTCGACGTCGTCGCGCCCTTCCAGCCAGTCGAGGCAGGCGGCGGCGGGCTTTTCCGTCTCGGCGATCTGGTGCAGCCCGCGCAGCCGCAGCGCCTCGCCGACGCCGGGATGGTCGACGATGAGCGTCGCGATCCCGCGCAGGGCGAGTTCCTGCGCGATGCCCGACATGTAGATCCATTCCTTCATCACGTCGAAGCCGTCGAAGTGGACCATGACCGGCGGCGTTTCGATGCCCGCGGGTTTGACCAGCAGCGCCGGAAGCGCGTCGTCGCCATAGGGGATTTCCACCCGTTCGACGGGTTCGCCGCGCAACGCGGTGTATTTCGCAAAGCAGTCGAGCATCCGCCGGTACGCCGGGATCTTGCGTTCGTCGCGGCCACTGAGCTGCCGCTCGTCGGCCATGTGGTAGAGGCAGGCGCGCTTGTATTTCCGCCCGGCCGACAGGGTGTGCCCGGCGGTGGCGTCGGCCTCCGCGAAGCGCTCGGTCTTCTCCGCGAGCCGCGACCAGCTCTCGTGCCACGCCTCGACCGCCGCGTCGTCGCCCGCGCCGGCGACCGCGCGCAGCGGCGCGCAGGCCTCGTCGATGTCGGTCATGTTGCCGCCGAGGTTCAGCGTCATCAGGACCGACATGGACCAGGTGTAGTTGTCCGGGAAATACTCGTACATTCGTTGTCTCCCCCTTCGCATTCTTGTTGGGGGAAATTGAGACACGGCCGCCGGTTGCGATCAACCGCGGCAACCGACGGGATGCGCCATGGCCGGAATCGACGCGACCTTCTACGCCGACGGGGTCCGGCTCGCCGGCACGTTCACGCCCGCCGGCACGGCGTGCGCGCCCGCCATCGTCTGCGTGCACGGCTACACCGGCCGCAAGGAAACCTACATGCCGCCCTTCGTGCGTGACCTCACGGCGGCGGGCTTCCACACGCTCGACTTCTATTGCCGCGGCTTCGGCGACAGCGAGGGTGCGCCGCGCCGCGTCGACCCGGAGGAGCAGGCCCGCGACATCCTCGCCGCGCGCCACTGGCTGGCCGCCCGCGACGACGTGGACCCGGACCGGATCGCCATCATGGGTCTCAGCCATGGCGGCGGCGCGTCGATCAAGGCGGCGGCGGTGGAGCCGGGCT
>JAEPNS010000330.1:0-1541 GCA_017643325.1 Alphaproteobacteria bacterium
GGCGTGCTCGCTCCGGTGGCCGTCGGCGGTCCTTGCGAGCGCGACCCGGGGCGCCAGCGCCGCCCAGCCGGCGGCGGCCATGTCCGGATCCATCACCTCCGGCAGTTCCCAGGGGGCGTACAGCGCCCTGCGCAGCAGGTAGGCATCGCCCGCCGCGGTGCCGTACTCCAGAAGCCCGGCGTATTTGGGCGACGTCATGCGCCCCATGACGGGGGCGGTCAGGATACGGAAGCCCTTGCCGAGGCCGGGCACGCGGCGGGACCAGCGCGCCGAGCGCAGGAGCTTCGGCACCCCGTCGAAACTCGGATAGCCGCCGAAGAGCTCGTCGCCGCCGACACCTGACAGCGCGACTTTGAGGCCGGTCGCCGCCGTCGCCTTGGCGACGAAGTAGGTGTTCACGCCGTCGATGGACGGCTGGTCCATGGCGGCGAAAAGCCTGTCGCGATCCCGGGCGAACTCGTCGCGCGCCACCCAGCGCGTCTCGTGCGTGGCGCCGAGGGCGTCGGCGACCTGTTCGGCGAGCGGGGTCTCGTCTTCCGGCCGGCCCTCGAACTCCCGGAAGCCGAGCGTGACCGTGCGCAGGTCGTCATTGCCGGTCTGCCGGGCGAGTGCGGCGATTGTGGTGCTGTCGCGGCCTGCGGACAGGAACACGCCCACCGGCACGTCGGCGACCATGTGCGCATCGATACTGTCGCGCAGGGCCGTGCGGACCCGCGCCCGCAGCTCCTTGCGGTCCTCGATGTTCTCCGCCGGGGCGTTCCGGAAGGCGCGGGCGACGTCGAAATAGGATTTCGGCTCCTCGCGGAGTCCCGCCTCGCACCAGAGCGTTGTCCCGGCGGGCAATGCGTGAATCCCGCGATACAGGGTATGTGGGTCGGGCACGTAGCCGAACAGGAAGAACCCGGCATGTCCGGCGGGGTCGGGCGAGGTGTCGACATGGCCGCCTGCGCGCAGGGCCTTCACCTGGCTCGCCGCGCGCAGGGTCTGGCCGTCGTCCGCGTAGTAGAGCGGCTTGATGCCGAGCGGGTCGCGGGCCAGCAGCATGCCGCGCCGGGCCGGGTCCCAGATCGCGAAGGCGAACATTCCGCGCAGTTTCTCGACCATGGCCGGCCCGTCGCGCAGGTAGAGGTGGAGCAGCACCTCCGTGTCCGAGTTCGAGAACATCAGGGTGCCGGACCGGATCAGTTCGCTGCGCAGATCATGGAAGTTGTAGATCTCGCCGTTGAAGACGACGACGGGCGAGTCCGGCATGTCCGGGATCGACATGGGCTGGCGGCCGGTGGGCGAGAGATCGATGATCGACAGGCGGCGATGCCCGAACCCGGCCTGCCGGTCCGCGGAACGCCAGATACCGGCCTCGTCGGGCCCGCGCGGGATCATGGACTCGCGCACCGCATAGAGTTCGGTGTCGTCGACCGGGGGGGCGTTCTCCCCGTAGCCGAAGATCAGGTTGATGCCGCACATAGGCGCCTCGTGGCCGCGCGAAAACGCGTGTCGTTACCGCTGTTTACGATGCGCCGTGGCCTTGATGCAACGCGGGG
>JAEPNS010000330.1:1551-3613 GCA_017643325.1 Alphaproteobacteria bacterium
TCGGTACGTTTGTGTGCCGGCCGGCGCGGCCCTCGAATTGTCCCGGTCCGCCGATGCTTATCCGCCCGCTCATCGAATTCCGGCACAGGTTCCACCCGCTGCACCGGTTGCGCCAGTCGCGCTTCATCGCGCGGCGGGTCCTGCCGCTGTTCGACCAGCCGGTCTTCATCGACATGCACGGGGTGGACTGGAAGGTGCGGGTCCGCAGGATGCGGCACATGACCTACGTCGTGGACAACCGTGCCATGGAGCCGGGGACCGTCGCGATCTTCCGCGCGGTCCAGGCGCTTCACGCGCCGCGGCGTTTCTGGGACATCGGCGCCAATGTCGGCTTCTACAGCTGGCTGCTCATGTCCGGCGATCCGGAGCTGGAGGCCGTGCTGTTCGAGCCGGATCCGGACAATATCGAGCTGGTCGAGGCGACAATGGCGCGGGGCAACCTGACCCGCGCGACCCTTGTCCCGAAAGCGGCCAGCGCCGAACCCGGGACCGCGCGTTTCGTGATGGACCCCGAGAGCGGGACGACCAGCCACCTGGAGAGCGGCGGCACGGGCGTGAAGGGCGCGGTCGTGACGGTCGAGACCACGACCGTCGACGCGGAGATGGACCGGCTCGGGCCGCCGGACCTGGTGAAGATCGATGTCGAGGGCGCCGAGGACATGGTGCTGGCCGGTGCGCCCCGGATGCTCGACGAGGCGAAGCCGGTGATCATCATCGAGTGTTTCGACGGGCTCGAGTCCGCGCCGATGCGCCAGCTCGCCGGGGCGGGGTACACGTTTGCGGACGGTGATGACCCGCGCGACCCGGCCGGGACGACGAGCAACTATCTCTGCCTGCCGCCGGACGCGGCATTCACGCTCGACGACGTGCGCGCGCGTTTCTCCGGTGAATACGACCGCTGGGTTGCGGGGAAGTAGCCCGGCGATGCGCATCCTCCACGTCATCGCGACCATCGCCGCGCGCGACGGCGGGCCGTCGAAGGCCTGCTTCGAGATGGCCCGCGCGGTCGCCCGGCGCGGGCACGAGGTGGCGATCTACACGACCAATATGGACGGACCCGGCGTCCTGGACGTTCCGGTGGGCGACCCGGTCGAGCGCGACGGCGTCACGCTGCGCCATTTCCCGGTCACGGCGCCGCGCTTCTGGGGCACGTCCCCGGCGATGGCGCGCGCGCTGGAGGCCGATATCGCGTCTTTCGACGTCGTCCACCTGCACTCACTGTACATGTTCCACGATAGGGTCGTCGGCCGCGTCTGCAAGGCCACCGGTACGCCCTACATCATGCGGCCCCACGGGACGCTCGACCCGTACCTCTACAAGCGCCGCCGGTTCCGCAAGCTGCTGATGGAGCTGTGGTTCCAGAACGCCGTGACCCGCGGTGCCGCGAAGATCCATTTCACGACCGAGGAGGAGATGCAGCTCGCCGCGCCCTACGTGTTCGGGCGGCCCGGCGTGGTGATCCCGAACGGGCTCGACTTTTCCGAATATGCCGACCTGCCGCCGCGCGGGACCTTCCGTGCGCAGCATCCGCAGATCGGAGACCGCCCGGTCGTGCTTTTCTTCGGGCGGCTCAACTTCAAGAAGGGGCTCGATATCCTGACGCGCGCCTTCGCGGACATGGCGGAGGACGCCCCCGACGCGCACCTGGTGATCGCGGGGCCGGACGGCGGCATGCGCGCAAAGACCGAGGCCTGGATCGACGAATACGGGCTGCGCGACCGCACGACCTTCACGGGCATGGTGACGGGTCCCGACAAGCTCGACCTGCTGACCGACGCGGACCTGTTCGTGTTGCCGTCCTACAGCGAGAATTTCGGGATCTCCGTGATCGAGGCCTCGGCCTGCGGCCTGCCCGTGGCCATTTCCGACAAGGTCAACCTCTGGCACGAGATCGACACGGCGGACGCCGGCTGGGTCACCCCCGCCGAACCGGGCCCGTTCCGCGAAGCGATGCTGGCCGCGCTGTCGGACCTCGACGCGGCGCGCGAGAAGGGGCAGCGCGGGCGGGCGCTGGTCGCCGATACCTTCGACTGGTCGCGGATCGGCGAAGCGCTGGAGGAGG
>JAEPNS010000331.1 GCA_017643325.1 Alphaproteobacteria bacterium
ACCGTGTCCGCGAGCATGGGATCATCTCCCGGAACCGTCGCGCGGCGTGTCGGTTGTGACCTCGAACAGAGAGATGCCGGCGTCCCGTGCCTGTTCTCGGGACGCGCGTTTGAGTCTGGCAGGGAACCATCGGGGGTGTCACAACGTAGAGGCTCGAGTGAAACCACTCATCCGCGCGTCCTGAATCACGGAGCCGTCCGATCAGCAGCCCATACGAAGAAAAGGTCCGCAATCTCGTGATCGTCCATGGCGACCAGCTCGACGCGGCATCTGCGGCATTCGACGGATTCGAGCGCGATGCAGATGCGGTGCTGATGATGGAGGTCATCGAAGAGGCGAGCTATGTGCCGCAGCACAAGACCCGCCTGGCGCTCTTTTTCTCGGCGATGCGCCATTTTCGCGACGACCTGGACGAAAAGGGGTTTCGGGTGCACTACGCGGCGCTCGAGGACCCGAACAACCGCGGCGACTTCGCATCTGAGATCGCGCGCTGGGCGAACAAGACCCGCCCGGAAAAGCTTGTCGTCGTCGAGCCGGGCGACCATCGAGTGCGCGAACTCGATCGTGCCGCGGCTCGCGAGACCGGCGTGGAGCTTGAGATTCGCGAGGACCTCCACTTCATCGCGTCCCATTCGGATTTCGACGAGTTTGCCGAAGGCCGGCAGAACCTTGTCATGGAGTATTTCTATCGGCCGTTGCGCAAGCGCACCGGTTACCTGATGGAAGGCGAAGGGCCGGCCGGGGGCGAGTGGAACTATGACAGCGAGAACCGGGACTCGTTCGGCAAGGACGGTCCCGGCGACATCAAGGCGCCGCGCCGTTTCCGCACGGATGACGTGACCGACGGCGTACTGCGCATGGTATCCGACCGCTTCGCGGACTCACCGGGCAAGCTCGATGCCTTCGACTATCCCGTCACCCGCGAGCAGGCGCGCCAGGCGCTGCGCGACTTCGTCGAACACCGGTTGGCCGATTTCGGGCGCTATCAGGACGCGATCGCGGTTGGCCATCCGTACCTCTATCACAGCCGTCTGTCGGCGGTGCTCAATCTTCACCTGCTCGATCCGCGCGAGGCGATCGAGGCGGCGATCGACGCCTACGAGGACGGCGATGCGCCGCTGAACTCGGTCGAGGGCTTCGTGCGGCAGATTCTCGGCTGGCGGGAGTATGTCCGCGGAATCTACTGGCGCGAGATGCCGGATTATCTGGATCGCAACGCGCTCGACGCCGAGCTGGAGATGCCGGAGTTCATGTGGACCGGCGACACGGAGATGAACTGCGTGCGCGACAGCGTCGGCCAGCTCGTCGAGCACGCCTATGCGCACCATATCCAGCGATTGATGGTTCTGGGGCTGTTCGCGATGCTGCTGGGCGTTCGCCCGCGGGCCGTGCACGACTGGCACATGTCGATGTACGCGGACGCCGTCGACTGGGTGTCGGCGCCGAACGTCATCGGGATGAGCCAGTATGGCGACGGCGGGCTGGTCGGCTCGAAACCCTATGCGGCGTCGGGCAACTACATCGACAAGATGAGCGACTACTGCGCCGGGTGCCGGTACAATCCGAAGAACGCCACCGGCGACGACGCCTGTCCGTTCACCACGCTGTACTGGGATTTCCTTTCGCGGAACCGCAACCGTCTCAAAGGCAACAGGCGGATGGGATTCCAGTTCAAGAATCTCGACAGGAAGGACGATGGCGAGCGCCGCGCTATCCGGCGCGCGGCCGACGAGGTCAAGTCCCGTTTCGCCTAGCCGACCATCGCAAGGCGGATCAGGTAGGACACCGCGCCGACACAGACGACCCCGGCGATCCACAGCCCGGCAAACCAGAGCAGACGGTGCCGCAGGGAACGGTCGGCCGGTTTCGCCATCAGTGGTACGCGTCGCCTTCGCGAACCTTGCCGCGGAAGATCCAGTAGTTGTAACCGGTGTAGCCGAGGATCACGGGCAGCAGGAAGATCGCGCCCGCGAGCATGAAGGCGAGGCTGCCGTCCGCGTTCGCCGCGTCGCGGAACGTCACCTCGGGCGGGATCATGTAGGGGTAGAGGCTCGCGGCCAGGCCGGCGAACGAGACAACAAACAGTCCCAGTGCGACCAGGAACGGAACGACCTCGCGTTTTCGCCGGACCGAAACGACGAACCACGCCGAGAACAGCGCGGAGACCACGGGGATGATCCAGATCCATCGTGTCTCCGGTGATGCGAACCAGCGGTCGTAGATCAGGTCATGCTGCAGGAGGGTTCCGCCGCTCACCGCCGCGACCGCGAGCATCGCGAGCGCGCCGAGCGGCAACTGGAGCACGCGCATCCGGGCCTGCAGCGCGCCGTCGGTCTTGATGACCAGCCAGCACGCGCCGAGCAACGCGTACCCGGCGACCAGCGCGAACCCGCACAGGATCGTGAACGGGCTCAGCCAGTCGAACCAGCCGCCTGCATAGGCCCGGCCCTCGACGGCCACCCCCTGTACGAACGCGCCGATCATGATGCCCTGGCAGAAGGCCGCAAGGGTCGAACCGCCGATAAACGCGGCATCCCAGAGCGGCCGGCTCCGCTCGGCGCGGAATCTGAACTCGAACGCCACACCGCGCAGCACCAGTGCCAGCAACATGAGGATAAGCGGGGCGTAGAAGGCGGTGAGCAGCACCGAATAGGCGACGGGGAAGGCGGCGAAGAGGCCGCCGCCGCCCATCACGAGCCAGGTCTCGTTGCCATCCCATACGGGCGCGACGGTGTTCATCATCCGGTCGCGCTCTTCCTTTGACTTTCCAAGCGGAAACAGGATGCCGATCCCGAGATCGAAGCCGTCGAGAACGACGTAGGCGAGCAGGGCGAAGCATATGACCCCGGCCCATATGGTCGGGAGGTCAAACATTGCGCGGCCTCTCGTCGAGCACGCCCGGCGGCGTCGCGCCGGGAGACGCGGTCCGGATCGGCGCTTCCCTGCCCGGCAGGTCCGTGTCGCCCGACGGCGGGCGTTTCATCAGATGCAAAAGGTAGTAGGTGCCTGCGCCGAAGACGATCGTGTAGACGACAAAGAACCCGATCAGCGAAGCCGCAACACCCGGTCCGCCGATGGGCGAGACCGCGTCGGCGGTGCGCATCAGGCCGTACACCACGAAGGGCTGCCGCCCGACTTCGGACACGAACCAGCCGGAAAGGATGGCGACGAAGCCCGCCGGGCCCATCGCCACGGCCCAGCGCAGGTACGTGTCGCTTTCAAAGAGCCGTTTGCGGGCCGCGAGGACTGCCCCGGCAAGGCCGAAGAAGAGCATCAGGAACCCGATGCCGACCATGACCCGGAACGACCAGAACACGATGGGCAGCGGCGGCCAGTCCTCACGGTCGAACTGGTCCAGGCCGATGACCGTGCCGTCGAAGCTGTGCTTGAGGATCAGGCTGCCGAGTTTCGGGATCTCGATGGCGTATTTCGTCTCTCCCGCCTCGGCGTCGGGCCAGCCGAACAGGATCAGGGATGCGCCGGACTTGGTCTCGAAATGGCCCTCCATCGCCGCGATCTTCGCCGGCTGGTGCTCCTGGGTGTTCAGACCGTGCTGGTCGCCCGCGAAGATCTGGATCGGCGCCACGACCGCCGCCATGA
>JAEPNS010000332.1 GCA_017643325.1 Alphaproteobacteria bacterium
CCGGCTCGCCGTCGACGAGGATGATCCGTTTGTCGCCCTGGCGCACCTCGGGCAGGTATTTCTGGACGATCACCGGCTCGCGGTACATCTCGGTGAACATTTCGAGCAGCGAGTTCAGGTTCTCGTCGCCCGGCGTGATGTGGAAGACGCCCGCGCCGCCGTTGCCGTAGAGCGGCTTGACGATGATGTCTTCGTGCTTGCGGCGGAAGGCCAGGATCTCCGCGGGCGACGAGCTGATCAGCGTCGGCGGCATCACCCCGTCGAAATGGGTGACGAACAGCTTCTCCGGCGCGTTGCGGACCGACACCGGGTCGTTGACGACCAGCGTCTGCGGGTGGACGTGTTCGAGGATATGCGTCGCCGTGATGTAGGCCATGTCGAAGGGCGGGTCCTGGCGCATCAGCACCACGTCGACCCCGGCCAGGTCGAGGGTCGAGGCCTCGCCGAAGGTGAAATGGTCGCCGTGCTCGCGACGCACCTCCAGCGGGCGGGCCTTCGCGACCACCCGGCCCTCGCGCAGGGACAGGTCCTGGGGCAGGTAATGGTACAGGCCGTGGCCGCGTGCCTGGGCTTCCAGTGCCAGCGCGAATGTCGAATCGCCATCGATATCGATGTCTTCGATCGGGTCCATCTGGATGGCGACGGCTAGGCTCATGGCGTGGGGCTCCCCGGTGAGTGACCTCGCGCAATCTAGGGATTTTCGCGGGCTTGGCAAACGCCCGCGGCGACGTCCGCCGGCGCGTCAGTTCATGCGGCCGCGGATGTCGCGGATCAGCCCCGCCACGCGGGCCCGGTCGGCGGGGCTGTCGGTCAGGTCGTGGCAATGCTCGAACGACATCAGCGCGGCGCGCAGGTTTCCCAGGTGGGCGTTGAGCACCCCGGCTTCGTGCCACAGGGACGGCTCGCCCGGTGCGAACAGCAGCATGTCCTCGACGGCGGCGAGGCCGTCGGCGACCTGGTTGGCCTTGAGCAGGCGGATCTTCCGGTTGTTCTGCAGCCGGATCAGGATCTCGCGGTTCCCCGCGGGGGCGTAGTGCTCCGGCGCCAGTTCCGCATCCGCGCCGTGGGTTGCCTTGAGCAGGTCGCGCAGGTCCGAGACGGTCACCTCGGCCCCGCCGTTGAACGGGTCCAGGATCATGCGCGAACCCGCCAGTTCGATCCGGATCAGGAAATGACCGGGAAAGTTCAGCCCGCAGATGTCCCAGCCCCGCGCCCGCCCGCAATGGATATGCAGGATGCCGAGCGCGATGGGCAGGCCCTTCCGGCGGTCGATCACCCGCATCAGGCTCGCGTTCTGGAGGTCGTCATAGGTCTGGCGGTCGCCGGTGTAGCCGAACGCGCCATGGATGGTGTCGACCAGCGCGTGCCGCCGCGCGGCAAGGCTGTCGGCGGACTCCGCGAAAGCGCCGGAGACGGCATCCGCCAGCTCGGCGAGATGCTCCCGGTACCGGGCGAGCGACACGCCGGGCCGGTCGCGGCCGGCCAGGTGCAGGGCGGCGTTGGCGAGGTCGATGTCCGCGTCGTCGAGGCCGGCGAGACGTTGCAGGGCCGCCTTGTGGTCCGGTCCGGCTGTGCCGGCGTCGGGCATCGCCGGTCAGCGCCGGGACGCGGGCTGGTCCGCCGGCGCGTCCGTCGCGTCGCCGGGTGCGTCGCCGGTCGTGTCGCTGGCCGGCCGGGCGACCCGGCGCGGGTCGTCCTTCATGATCACGTGGCTGACGACGCGCTTCACGTTGGGGATGTCGCGGGTGACGCGGAACACGCGGTCGAGCTCCGCGCGGTCCTGCGCGACCCCGAGCAGGTAGACCGTGCCCGCGACCGAACGGGTCGAGTAGTTGATCGAGTCGATCTCGCTGTCGAACAGCAGCGCGGAATCGAGCCGCGCGTTGATCAGCGCGTCGTTGGCGAAATCGTCCAGCCCGCCGCCCTCGGAGATCTCGATCTCGTTGATGACCTCGCGCACGCCGTCGGCCTGCCAGGCGAGCCGGACGGCCTCGTCGGCGTTGGCCTGGTTCGGGACCTTGCCCGAGATCAGGACCCGTCCCTCGTAGATCTGGAGGTTGAGGCGGTTGAAGGTGTCGAAGTCGGAATTCAGCCAGGCCTCGTTGATCTCGACCCGGATCAGCGTGTCCTTGCCCGCCCCGCGAATCCCGCGCTCCTCGGCGGCGGCAACCCCGGCCGTTGCGCCGGCGCCGACCGCCACCCCGGCCGGCGTGCAGGCGGCGAGGGCCAGCGCGCCCGCAAGCGCGAGGCCGGCGATCGGGAAAAGGCGCGTCTGACGGATTTGGGACAGTGGCATGTTCGAACTCCGGAAAACGTTTGCAGACTAGTCGATTCGCCACGCGTCGGGCACGTGCCGCGGCAGGCGGCGCGGCGTGACCAGCACCGCGTCGAACCGCACATCGTGTTCCGCGTAGCGCGGATTTGCGGCGAGAAAATGTTCGGTGGCCCGCGCGATGCGTTCGCGCTGGCGCGCGATCACGGAGAAGGCCGCGTCGTCGAGGCCGGCCCGCGCCTTGACCTCGACGGCCGCGACAAGATTGGCGCGGCGCACGATGAGGTCGATTTCGCCCGCGGCACAGCGGTAGCGGCGCGCGAGGATCGCGTAGCCCTTGCAGCGCAGCCACAGGGCCGCGGCGGCTTCCGCGCGGCGGCCCCGTTGCTCCGACGCCTGGCGGTCCGGGGTGCGGCGCGGCCGTCCGCTCAAGTCGCCCCGCCGTCGGCCAGCTCCTGCGCGATCCGGTAGACGTCGCGGCGCGCGCGGCCGGTCTGTCGGGCAACATGGCTGGCAGCATCGCGCACGCTCATCGTCTTCAGCGCCTCCCGGGCCGCCTCGCGGACGGTGTCGTCATCCGCGGCGGCGTCTTCGGGCGGACCGACCACGACGACGATCTCGCCGCGCGGGGCCGGTCCCTCGGCCGTTTCCGTCGCCAGATGGACGAGCGAGCCGCGCAAAACTTCCTCGTGGAGCTTGGTGATCTCGCGGGCAATGGCGGCCGGCCGGTCGCCGAGCTCGCCCGCCATGTCGGCAAGGCTGTCGGCGAGCCGGGGGCCGGTCTCGTAGAAGACGAGCGTGCCTGGGACTGCTGCGAGCGCCTGCAGCCGTGTGCGGCGCGCGCCGGACCGGTTGGGCAGGAACCCGGCGAAGAAGAAGGCGTCGGTCGGCAGGCCCGAGCCGACAAGCCCGGAAATCGCGGCATTCGCGCCGGGAATCACGTGCACCGGGATGCCTTCAGCGCGCGCCTGGGCGACGATCCGGTAGCCGGGATCGGAGATCAGCGGCGTGCCCGCGTCGCTGACCAGCGCCAGAGATTCGCCATCTTTGAGGCGCCGAATGAGATCGGGCAGGACCTTTTTCGCGTTGTGGTCGTTGTATGAAATGGTTCTGGCCTGGATCGCGTATCTCTGGAGGAGCTTCGCGGTGACGCGGGTGTCCTCGCAGGCGATCCGGTCGGCGGACCGCAACACGTCGAGCGCGCGCAGGGTGATGTCGCGCAGGTTTCCGATGGGCGTTGCGACAACATAGAGGCCGGGAGGAATCTTCTCCGGCCGCGCTTGTTCGGGGTTCGCGG
>JAEPNS010000333.1 GCA_017643325.1 Alphaproteobacteria bacterium
ACAGCGTCGCGGCGCTGTCGTCCAGCTCCTCGCGGGTCAGGTGGTAGAAGCGCATCGACGCCTTGGTGAAGAACAGCGAGCCCTTCACGTTGAGCTCGACCGCGTCGATCGGCGGCAGCGGGCCGGAGGCGTTGCCGAAGTTGACCATGTAGCCGCGCGGGCGCAGCGCGTCGATCGAGCCCTGGTAATGGTCCTTGCCGACGGAATCGTAGACCACGTCGACGCCGGTCCCGCCCGTCACCTCGCGCGCGACCTCGGTGAAGTTCTCGGTCTTGTAGTTCACGGCATGCTTGGCGCCGTTTTCGAGAATCGTCTCCTTCTTGGCGTCGGAGCCGACGGTGCCGATCACCGTCACGCCCTTGGACGCCAGCCACTGGCACAGGAACAGGCCGACACCGCCGGCCGCCGCGTGGACCAGCGCGGTGTGGCCGGACTTCGCTTCGAAGGTGCGGTGGATCAGGTATTCCGCGGTCATGCCTTTCAGCAGGCTGGCCGCGGCATGTTCGTCGGAGACGTCGTCCGGCAGCGCCACGACCTGCGCGGCATCGATCAGCCGCCCCTCGGCATAGGAGCCGGGCAGGGTAGAGGCGTAGGCGACGCGCTGGCCGACGGCAAAGTTGTCGACGCCGTCGCCGACCGCCTCGACGACCGCGGCCGCCTCGGTCCCGAGCACCGACGGCAGGTCCGGCAGGACCGGGTAGAGGCCCTTGCGGACCATGATGTCGAGGAAGTTGAAGCCGATCACCGTGTGGCGCAGGCGCAGCTGTCCCGGGCCGGGATCGCCGACCTCGATGTCCTCCCACTTCAGGACATCTTCCTCGCCGAATTCGTGGATGCGGATCGCCTTGACCATCTTTGGCCCCCTCTCGATGCGTGTGCGAAAGACGGCACCGGCCGGCGCCGTCATTCGGTGTCAGTTGGTGTTCGCGCGGGCGAAGTCCATCACCCGGTCTCGATTTCCTCCATACCCTCCGGCAGGGCGAAGTTGTCGAGCCGCACGAGCTTGCCGTCTTGCACGGCGAGACCGGTGTCCTTCGCGCGCGCCAGGATGTCCGGGTGCCAGGTGACCGGCCCGCCGCCGTCCTGCTGGCCGACCATCGCGAGGATCACCAACTCCTTGTCGGTGGCGTTGCGGAAGCCGCGCATCACGCCCTGGGGCACCGAGATCGTGTCCCACGGTTCAAGCTCCAGCTCCTCCTCGCCGTCGTCGCCCCAGTAGACGACCAGGTTGCCGTTGAGCGGCATGAACACCTCGGCCGTCTCGTGGCTGTGAAGGCCGGCGCCCTGGCCGGGCTCGCAGGTGATGAAGGCGACGGTGAAGCCGTGGTCCTCGGCGATGGGCGGGCTCATGCGCGGGTCCTCGACGACCCCGCGCCCGATCACCTTCAGGTTCTTCTTCCTGTGCTCGGGCAGCAGGGAATCGACGAAGGCGACGTTGAATTTCTTGAGGTCCCTGAAGCGGGCGACGCGGGTCGCCTCCATTTCCTCCGCCGAGACTTTCGGCGAGACATGCGCGGCGGCGCGGGCGGTATCTGACATGGCTGTTCCCCTCTCTGTCCGGGCGGCGGCACTTGTTCCGTCGGGTGCCGCTCTCTAGGCTTCCCGCCAATGTGCCAAACAAGGCACCTCGTATCAAAGGGGGAGACCAGAATGTCCGTCATCATCAGTTGCGCCGTCACCGGGGCTGCCGATTCCACCGGCGCCAACCCGGCCGTGCCCGTCACGCCGGAGGAGATCGCGAACGAGGCGATCGCCGCCAACAAGGCCGGTGCCGCCATCGTCCATATCCACGTGCGCAACCCGGAGACGGGCAAGGCGAGCATGGACCCCAAGCTCTACAAGGAGGTTGTGGACCGGATCCGTGATTCCGGTGCGCCGGTGATCATCAACCTGACGACCGGGCCCGGTGCGCGGCTGATCCCCGACCTCGACAACCCGAGCGAGATCGCCGCCGGCAGCGTGATGAAGACCGCCGAGGAGCGGGTCGAGCACGTGGTCGAGAACAAGCCGGACATCTGCTCGCTGGACGTGGCGACCATGAACTTTGGCGACCGGCCGATGGTCAACGCCCCTGACATGCTCAACAAGATGGCGACCCTGATCCAGGACGCCGGCGTGAAGCCCGAACTGGAGGTCTTCGACACCGGGCACGTCCGGCTCGCCAACCACATGGTCGAGACGGGCGTGATCAGGGACGAGAAACCGCTCTACCAGCTCTGCCTCGGCATTCCCTGGGGTGCGCCGGCGACGGCGGAGATGATGATGGCGATGCGCGACATGCTGCCGGGCAATGCCAACTGGGCGAGCTTCGGGATCTCGCGCTTCGAGTTCCCGATGGTCGCCAGCGCCGTGCTGCTCGGCGGCCACTGCCGGGTCGGGCTGGAGGACAACCTCTACATCGCCCGCGGCGAGCTCGCGTCCGGCAACGCCCAGCTTGTCGAGCGCGCCGTCGAGATCGTCGAGGGCATGGGCGCCGAGGTCGCGGACGAGAAGGCGGCGCGGGAGATCCTGGGGCTGTAGGTTTCAGCTCCGCCCGTCGCGACGTCGGAAAGGCGCGGCGCGGGCACCACCATAATTCGTCACCCCTGCGAAGGCAGGGGTCCATTGACGCCGATGTCCGACCCGGCAAACGCCTGAGTCAATGGGTCACTGCCTTCGCAGGGACGACGACCGAGCTTGGCCGCTAGTCCATCCCGCCGAGGCAGACGTACTTGATCTCGATGTAGTCCTCGATGCCGTATTTCGAGCCTTCGCGGCCAACGCCGGATTCCTTGACGCCGCCGAAGGGGGCGACCTCGGTGGAGATCAGGCCGGTGTTGACGCCGACGATGCCGGACTCGATGCCCTCCGACACCTTCCACACCCGGCGCAGGTCGCTGGCGTAGAAATACGCGGCGAGGCCGAACTCGGTATCGTTGGCCATGGCGATGCCTTCCTCGTCGCTGCCGAAGCGGAACAGCGGCGCCAGCGGGCCGAAGGTCTCCTCGCGGGTGACAGCCATGGTCGGCGTGACGTCGACGAGCACGGTGGGCTGGAAGAAGGTGCCGCCGAGCGCGTGGCGCTCGCCGCCGACGACCACCTTCGCGCCCTTGGCGACGGCATCGGCGATGTGTTCCTCCACCTTCTCGACCGCGGCCATGTCGATCAGCGGGCCCTGCTGGATGTCGTCCTCGAGCCCGTTGCCGACGTTCAGCTTCCTCACCGCCGCTGCGAGCTTTTCGGAGAACGCCTCGTACACACCGTCCTGCACGAGGAGCCGGTTGGCGCAGACGCAGGTCTGGCCCGTGTTGCGGTACTTGGACGCGATGGCGCCCTCGACCGCAGCGTCGAGGTCGGCGTCGTCGAACACGATGAACGGCGCGTTGCCGCCCAGTTCAAGGCTCAGCTTAAGAATCTGGTCGGCGCCCTGCCGCATCAGGATGCGGCCCACTTCGGTCGACCCGGTGAAGCTGAGCTTGCGAAGCTTGGGATTGGCGCACATTTCCTTGCCGACCTCGGACCCGCTGGTGCCGACGATCAGGTTGAACAGCCCCGCCGGCAGGCCCGCTCGCTCGCACAGGACCGCGATC
>JAEPNS010000334.1 GCA_017643325.1 Alphaproteobacteria bacterium
GACGGGACCTTGTGGTTCACCGACGAGAGCGGCACCGCGCTGGGCCTCTCCGTCTCGGACCCGACCGACGCCGAGGTCGATGTCGTGCCGGTCAACGTCAACACCGTCGAGCCGCGCATGAACGACTTCATCGACCCGAAGGCGCAGGCGAACCCGATCCGCATCGGCCATGTGGTCTACGGGATCGAGATGGCCGACCGCGAGAAGGCGGTGTCCTTCTACCTCGACCGGCTCGGCTTCCGCCTGTCGGACAGCACCAAGACCGGCGGCGACTTCATGCGCTGCGCCGGCAGTCACGACCACCACAACCTGTTCCTGATCAGCCGTGCGGACCGGAACTATTTCGACCACGCATCCTTCGAGGTCGAGAGCTTCGACATGGTGATGATGGGCGGGAAATACATGCAGGGCGCCGGCTGGGAGGCGGACACGACGCCGGGCCGGCACATCCTCGGCTCGAACTACTACTGGTATTTCCGCAACCCGTCGGGCGGCAACACCGAATATTTCGCCGACATGGACCGCATGGACGACGACTGGGAGCCGCGCATCTGGGAGGAAAGCCCCGGATTCTCGCTCTGGGCGCTGGACGACGCGTCGATGGCCTGATGCCGGGCGGTCGCTAGTCCAGCGCCGCCAGCACGGCCGCCATCGCGTCGAGATGGGCGGCGCCGAAGGCCTTGCAGCGCGCGGGCGACCAGCCGAAGGTCGCGTCGGGGCGGTCGGCGTTGTCCTTGAACGGCATCTCCAGCGTCAGCGCCAGGCAGCCGAATTCCTCCGCCACCCAGTTCGAGCACAGCGTCATGTTCCCCTTGCCCGGTTTCGCGTCGGGATAGCCGTATTTCGTCTGGAAGTCGGGCGAGGCGGCCAGCAACGCGTCCGAAAACACCTTCTGCAGCGCTTTCTGGGTCTCCGACAGGGACGGGATCCCCATCATGCCGGCGAGGAAGTTGTAGGGCAGCGCCTCGTCCCCATGGACGTCGAGGCAGAAGTCGACGCCGGTCGTCTGCATCCGCTGGCGCACGAGGAACACCTCCGGGCTGCGGTCCATCGCCGGCTCGGACCACTCGCGGTTGAGGTTCGCGCCGCCCGCGTTGGTGCGCAGGTGGCCGCGACGCGATCCGTCCGGGTTCATGTTCGGGACCACGTGGAATGTCGCCTTCTCGCGGAGCGCACGGGCCGTGCGGTCGGCCGGGTCGAGCAGGCGCGCGAGGAAGCCCTCCATCCACCACTCGGCCATGCTCTCGCCCGGATGCTGGCGGGCGATCGCCCAGAAGTTCCGCTTTTCCGATCCGGGCCCGCCGTCGATGCGCAGGAGGTCCATCGCCTGCCCGTCCAGCGTTTCGCCCAGCACGTCCAGTGTCACGCCGTCGGCCTGCTGCGCCCGCGCCACCAGATCGGCATGCCGTTCCATCGAGAACGGCGCGAAATAGGCGTACCAGACGGCGTCGGTGGCGGGCGTGTGCTCGATGGTGAGCACGCCGTCGGCATAGCTCGTCGGCACCCGGACCCAGGTTTCCCGGTCTGTCGAGGCCACGGCACGGTAGTCTTCCCAGCCCTTGGGGTACGCCGCGCCCGCCGCATTCATGATCTTCAGCGTGCAGGGCGTGCCCTTCGCGCCGGTCAGGCGGAAGTGGAACCACATGTAGAAGTCGGACTGGTTGTCCTTGGCGATCTCGAGCCGGATGTCGGCCGGGTCGTCGGCGGAGAGACAGACGATGTTGCCGCTGTCGAAGTTGCAGGAGACGTGAAGGGGCATGGAGGGGGAACCTCTAACGGATCGGAGGACTATTGTTCGTCGTTCCTGCGGGCGCCCTCGCGCTTCGCGCGTTGGCGGTACCAGACTCAGGAACCCATTAACGCCGATACGTGACCAGTCGAACGCCTGAGTCAATGGACCCCTGCTTTCGCAGGGGTGACGACCGAGCTGTGTTCCTACGGAATGACCCTGCGGTCGCGCAGTTTCTGGAGCTGGCGGGTGATCGTGGCGGTTGTGTCCCACAGTTCGGTCCACCCTGCACTGACGATTTTCGTCAGGCTCGACACCTGGTCCATGTCTTTGCCCAGCGCCATGTCGAGATAGGCCCAGTTGACGATCTCGTCCAGCCGGTAGGGCGCGAGGCCGTGCCCGGCGACCATCGCGTCCCATGTGGGGGACTTGCCGGCCATCACCTCGGAGATGCGGATCGGCTGCGGGTCGGCGACCTCCATCTCGAAGAAGTCCGCGATCGTCGGCCACACATGGGCCCAGCGGAACAGGTCGCCGTTGGTGATGTTGAAGGCGTTGTCGGCGGCGGCGGGCGTCGTCGCGGTCCAGGCCATGGCGCGGGCCAGCAGGTCGGCGTCGATGAGCTGGTAGAGCCGGTCGTAGAAGCCCGGATGTCCGGGCCAGGCCAGCGGGCGGCCCTCGGCCCTGGAGATCGCGGCGTAGCAGGCGATCCCGGTCAGCAGGTTCATGGCGCTGCCGACCGAAAAGCCCCACACGCCGTGCGGGCGCAGCGCCGACCAGGTCCAGGCCTTGCCCGCGCGGCGTTCTTCCAGCCAGTCCTGCTGGGCGTGATAGAAGTGCGCGACGGGCGGGCGCGGGTCGTCCTCGCGGGCCGGGGTGCGGTATCTGCCCAGGAACGTGCCGTACCACTTGGCCCCGTGCATCAGCTGCACATGCTGCAGGCCCGGCGCGGCGGGTTCCACCGCGTCCAGCAGGTTCGCGAGCATGGCCACGTTCGGCGCGATCTCGTCGGCGACGTCCGGGCGCGGCGTGTAGGCGGTGAAGAACACGTGGGTCACGTCGGAGAGCCCGCCCAGCTTCGCCCGGCAGTCCGCCGGGTCCGACAGGTCGACCGGGAGGAAGCTCGCACCGGTCTCGAAGTCGGGCGCGCGGCGTGACAGCCCGATCACCGACCAGTCCGGATCGCCGTCGAGATGCTCGACCAGCGCGCGGCCGGTGACGCCGAGCGCGCCGGCGACGAGGGCGGTTCTGTGCGGCATGGGGCAGGTCCTGTCCACTCGGTCGTCATGCCCGCGCAGGCGGGCATCCATTAGCGCCGATACACGACAAGGCGAGCGCCTGAGTCAATGGACCCCTGCGGTCGCAGGGGTCACGAGCGAGGCTGGCGGACGGGCATGTACGAAACGGGCCGGCATGAGAGACATTCTTAATTGATATATTAGAAGAATATGTCTAATGTTTCACCAGATTGAACCCTAGCCGGGAATCCCGCCGTGCCGCAGAACCAGAGCAAGAGCCAGGCCGAACAGGCCTACGAACGCCTCGAGGAAATGATCGTCACGATGCAGATCGCGCCCGGCGCGTCGATTTCCGAGTCCGAGCTGTGCGAACAGGTCGGCATGGGGCGCACGCCCGTGCGCGAGGCCCTGCAGCGGCTGGCCCGCCAGCGGCTGATCAACATTCTCCCGCGCCGGGGCATGGTGGTGACGGAGATCAACGCCGAGACCCAGCTCTACCTGCTGGAGCTGCGTCGTGAGCTGGACGGCTTCATGGTCCGCGCGGCCGCGCGGCGGCGCTCGCAGGAGCAGGCGTTCCGGTTCGGCGA
>JAEPNS010000335.1 GCA_017643325.1 Alphaproteobacteria bacterium
CGGCGAACTCCTCGGGCCGGCCGGCGCGTCCCGCAGGAATTGCGGCAGCCACTTCGGCCTTGACCTCTTCCGGCGCGATCGCGCGCTGGTCAGCCCCGACCTGATAGAACTGCCGCAGCCTGTCCGTCTCGATGCGACCGGGCATCAGCGCATTGACCGTGACCCCATCGGGGGCGACCTCGATCGACAACGTCTTGGCCCAGTTGGTCAGACCGATGCGCAGGGCGTTGGAAATCCCGAGCTGCGGGATCGGCTCTACGACACCGGTCGACGTGACCAAGAGCACGCGTCCCCAACCCCGCTCGCGCATCCCCGGCAACAGGTGGCCCGTCAGCCGCGTGACCGACACGAACATGGAATCGAAGTACTGGCGCCATGTGTCCGAATCGACCTGGCTGACCGGGCCGAAGGGCGGGCCACCGGTGTTGTTGACGAGGATATCGACCCCACCCATTTCCTGCGTGGCGAATGCGGCAACGCTGTCCACGGCGTCCAGATCACCCATGTCGCAGGACGTGCCCAGAACGCGAACGCCGTACTGTTCGGAAAGGTCCTTCGCGACTTGCTCGCACGCCGCGCCGTCACGGCTCGCAACCACGACACTCGCGCCTTCGGCTGCCAGCCCGTCAGCGATCGCGCGGCCGATCCCCTTGCTGGCGCCCAGCACCAGCGCTCGCTTGTCGTTCAGCTTAAGATCCATGCGGGCGTCAGGACGCGTTTTCCGGTTCGGTCAGGACCTCTTCGACCGGGCGCGTGAGGCTGCTGAAGAAGGCGCTCGGCACCCAGTAGGTCCAGTCACCGACACGCGAATTGATTGCCGTCACCGCGTCACGGGCAGACTTCGCGGCGTCAGAGTCGTCGCTCGCATTGCCCGTGAACCGCGCCTCGAACTCGGCCCAGCGTTTGCGGTCGATCTCGGCCATCCGGACTCGCACGTTCAACCCCCCGAAGGTTTCGATCTCCGCGACAGCGGCGTCGGCGGGAAGTTGGATTTCGCCGCGCGGCTTCACATCCTCGAGGTCGACGCCGGCGAAGGCGCGGCTGACGGGCCGGATCTTCTCAGCATCGGGCTCGCGCCCCTCGGGCGCACCCTCGATGGCGAACGCATCGTCGGCACTCGCGCGCTCGAGCACGTACCCCGCCTCGCCTTCGCCGATCACAATCCGCGCAACTTCGTTGGCAGGAATCTCGACAATCTGGCGATCCAGCCAGGGGACAAGACGTGTCTGGATGTTGGTCACGCCGCTGACCAGCCAGACCTCGGTCGTGTCCGGCACCCGGATGTACGTTCCGCTCGCCCGGCCTTCGAAGAAGCGGGCGCTCGGGCGACCAACGATGATGTCCGCGAGCGCGCCACCGTCCGCCCCGGAAACGGTGACGTGAGCCGATTCGGAGAATCCCGCATCGATGTCCTCGACCTCAAGACGCGTGAAACGCTCCGGGTTCGAGGTCTTCCGCTCGACATAGCGCATGTCCGAGAGACCGACGATGAGGCGACGCACATCGGTTTCGTCTACGGGATAGCCGTCACGGTCGGGCGTGACCCAGCGGTTCTCCTGCCGTTCCAGCGTGAACTCGCCGAACCGGCTCCGCACTTCGATCTTCGCGGCCGCGTCGGGATTCTCCCGGAGCGTCTCGAAGACCGGCTCGCGCTTGACCAGGTCGAAGGTCGCCGTCTCGCGGCCAAGGCCGACGACGACCGCGAGGACAACCGTCACGACTGTGACGACCAGCCAGGCTATGAATACGCGTGGGCTCATCCTGTCCTCCCCCTAGTGCAGAACGGTCCGGTGGTACCGCGCCCGTCGCATGCGGCGCACGATTGCCAGGATAACGGCAAGCACAGCCACCAGAACGGGCACCGCCCAGATGTTGACGAGGCGCACCTGGCGCTGAAGCGTCTCGACGTTCTCGCGCAGCGAACGCTGCACATCGCGCAACTCCTTGCGCAGGTCCAGCATCTCGATCCGGAAGTTGTCGATTTCCGCCTGCTGTTGGGCGGTGAGCAGCACGCCGGTCGTCTGCTCCTCGCGCTGCAGGCGCTCGATGGTCTGCTCCATCTCGGCGATGCGGCCGAGCAATTCCTGTTCCTTCGCGCGAAACTGGTTGTCCGCCTCGGCGCGCATATCCTCGATCACCGTGAAAGGCCTGATCGCGAGTCCGCGTCCGCGCAACGACACCAGGCCCTGGTTGCCACGCAGGTTGTCGATGGCGTTGATGAAGAAATCGGCGTTGTTGGCTGTCGGGATCGCAACGCGCTCGCCGCCGACATCGCGCACCTGTGCCCAGTTCTGGTCGGCGAGCATGTCGGCATCGCCCATCAGGATGGCATTGAGCGGTTTCGCGCCCTCGCCGACATGGGCATCACGCAGTGCCTGCCGCTCGTCCTCGTCCTCGATCGCCTCGAGTATCTTTTCCGGAGGCCCGTCGGGAAACGCCGACTTGACCGGCCCGGTCACGCGCACCACCACGTTGTAAGCGGTGTCCTCGGACTCGAACTTGTCGAGCAGCGTAATGGGGTTCGGCTGCTGGGCGATGTCGAAGGCGCTCATCAGGTCCGAGTTGGGAGTCGTGAACACCAGCGGCTCGATCGTCGTCTCCGCACCCTCGGCTGGCATGAACGCGCCTGTCGAGCTCAGCACAAGGCGCTGCAGCTGCGCCGTGATCGCGTCGTCCTCGGCGAACCGGCCGCCCTGCATGTCGAGCCAGGCCACATAGTCGACGGCGACCTGCTGGCCCGTCTCCGGGTTCGGGAACCCGACACGGATGGCATCATCGAGGTTGCCCACGAAGTCGCCGCGTTCGACCGTCACGCCCCACGCGTTGAGGAGCGGTTCGATCGCCGCCTGCCCGACGCCCGGCGGCGGCAACTGGCCCGCCGCGGGACCAGCGAGTGCGAAGGATTCGGCATAGGGGTCAGCCACGATCAGCGCCGGACCTCCGTTCACGACGAACTGGTCCATCTCGTACAGCAGTTCATCCGTGATCGTGTGCGCGCCAACGACCACCAGAATCTCGGTGCCTTCGGGAAGCGCAGCGGCGTCCTTGTCGAGGATCTTTACGTCGAAGAACTGCTGCATGCTGTCGAGCACCAGCCAGGGCGTGAAATTGTCGAACTGGGTTCCCTGGAACGGCAGGTCGGTCAGCATCGCAACAACGGGTTTTTCGGGATCCGCGAGATTGGAGATCAGCCGCGTCAGGTCGTATTCCAGAAACGGGCTGCGTTCCGGCGCAAGGTAGCCCACGGCATCCACATCGTCGGTCGAGTTGGTGCCCGACACGCCGAAATAGACACGCGCACCGGACTGGTCGAACGGCAGGCCCTGCAGGCCGTCGCTGACCGCGAGGTCCTCTTCCGGCGAGAAGGGCTGAGGGTCGAAAACCTCGATGCGGACCTTGCCGTCAGACAGCCGCTCATACTCCTCGAGCAACTCGCGCACCCGGTCCGAGTGCCGCGCGATATCCGGTCCGATCTCGTCGAACTTCTCCGAGTAGTAGAAGCGCAGGTCAATCGGTTCCTCGAGGTTCGCCAGGACCTCCTTCGTCCCGT
>JAEPNS010000336.1 GCA_017643325.1 Alphaproteobacteria bacterium
GGGCGTTGTCGAAACTGTTCTCCATGATCCGCAGCCCTGGCGCGGCCCACACCTCGTAGAACTCGTCGATCCGCCGGAACTCTGGGTCTGTCAGTTCCGCCATGGCGGGAATGTCGTAGAGCGGGTCGTCAAGCGCGACCCAGACGACGCCATGGCGCTCTTCGACATGTAAGGCTTCGGTCGCCAGCCCCTTCGGGATACCGCCGTCCGGGCGTTGCGGTACGTCGACGACCGCGCCTGACTTGTCGTACGCCCAGCCGTGGTAGCCGCACACCAGGCAACCTTTTTCCGTCCAGCCGCGGCTGAGCTTGGCGGTGCGGTGGCAGCACCGGTCACGCAGCGCGCCGGGCGACCCGTCGGCGGTGCGCCACAGTACGATGTCCTCTCCCAGCAGAGTGAAGGGTAACGGCTTGTCGCCAAGTTCCGACGACGGGGCGATCGGGTACCAGAATCGGCGCAGGAGCGGCTGGCGGGTCACGAGCATCACGAACTCCGGTGAAGTGCGTCTTCGGAATTTGCAAGGAACATGCCGCGTTCCCGTCCCCGAAAAAGGGCGTTGTCGGGCCGGATAGATCTTGCGTCTGCCTATATCTTGATCAGATTGGTTCCGGCGTGGACACCGGCGACAGCGGACCGGCTTCCCGGGATGGCAAGCCTTGGGCGTTCCGGACATGGCCGCGAATTTGCAGATCGCAGCGCATGACCAACCCCTTTCACTACGCCGTCACCGGACCGCGTCAGCAAAAACGCCACGTGCTGGTGCTGTATGCGCATCCGGTGGAGGACAGCTTCCATGCGAGCCTGCACCGAACGGTGGTCGAGACGCTGCGCGACGCCGGCCACGTCGTCGATGACTGTGACCTGTACGCTGAAGAGTTTCCCGCCGTGCTCTCGCGGCAGGAACGGATCGACTATCACGATCTGGAAAAGAACCAGGCCAACGTGAAACCCTATGTGGACCGCCTGCTGGCGGCGGATGCGCTGGTGATCCAGCATCCGGTGTGGATCTTCGGGTATCCGGCGATCCTGAAGGGCTTCTTCGATCGCGTGCTGATCCCCGGCGTGATGTTCGATCACGTCGACGGACACGTGAGGATGAAGCTGCACAACATCCGCAAGGTGGTGGGTGTCACGACTTATGGCGGTCAGCGGTGGCGTGCGTTTCTGGCGGGCGATCCGCCGCGCAAGAACATCATGCGTGTGCTGCGGGCTGCCGTTCACCCCTACGCAAGGTTCCGCTACTTGCCGTTCTACGGGATTGATCTCTCGGACTTTGCGAGCCGCGAGCGGTTCATCGCGAAGGTGCAGCGCGAAATGGAAAACTTCTGATGGCGCGGGCTGCGCGGTTCCATGTCGGTCCGCCGGAAACCGTTCACATGGAGACCCGCGACGGGGTCCGTCTGGATGCCGACCTCTATCGTCCGGATTCGGAAGATCCCCACGCGACGTTTCCCGTCCTGCTGATGCGCCAGCCCTACGGGCGTCGGATCGCGTCGACGGTCGTCTTCGCGCATCCGGCGTGGTACGCGTCGCACGGCTACATCGTGGTCATCCAGGACATTCGCGGCCGCGGAACCTCGGACGGGGCTTACAGACTGTTCCAGAACGATGTGGAGGATGGCGCTGACGCGGTGCGCTGGGCGGCGACGCTGCCCGGTGCCGACGGTACGGTCGCCATGTACGGCTTTTCCTATCAGGGCGTCACCCAGATGCTGGCCGCGGCGGCGCTTCTCAATGAATCCGGGACTGCGCAGCCCCTGCGGGCGCTCGCGCCGGCCATGATCGGTTACGGCATACACGACGACTGGGTCTACGAGGGAGGTTCGTTCTACCTCGCGCCCAACATCGGCTGGGGCATCCAGATGGCCGCCGAAGAAGCCCGGCTCGCCGGCGATGAGGAGGCCTATCTGGAGTTGCGGCGGGGTCTCGGCGCCGTGCCGCCGGGTGACCCGATTCCCGCGCGCCCTGCGCTTCTCGAGCGTTACGCATCCTATGGCCATTACCAGGACTGGGTGAACCAGCCGGCACCGGGTGGGTACTGGGATCGCATATCACCCGCGGGTCGCCTGCAGGGCCTCGACGTGCCGGTTCTGCACGTCGGCGGCTGGTACGACCTGATGTTGCCTGGCACGCTCGCCGGCTACCGCGAGCTGGCCGGTCAGGCGTCGGCGCCGCAGGCTCTTGCCATCGGGCCGTGGACACATATGAACTGGACCGGCTGGCATCCCGCCGGACGGGCCGGCGACGCAGGCGAAAGCGACATCGATCTCATGCTTCTGGCGTGGTTCGAACACTGGATGAAGGGACGTCCGCTTCCGGAAGAATACGCGGCGCCGGTGCGGCTGTACGCTCTCGGCCGGGATGATTGGCTGGACTTCGATGCATTTCCGGATCCGGCAACGACGACCTTTTTCCTGGGCGGCGACGGGCGCGCGGCCCTTGTGAGCGGCTCCGGTCGTTTGCAGGCCTCGCCGGATGAACACGCGGTTTCCGATCCGGTTGTTTTGGACCCCTGGCGCCCGACCCCCACCACCGGCGGTCATGCGGATCATCCCGGCGGGCGGGTCGACCGGTCGGAAACCGATGCGCGCAGCGACGTCCTGACGTTTACGAGCCAGCCCCTGGGTGAAACCGCGACCCTTGCGGGCATACCGGTTGCAGAACTTCACTGCCGCTGCGATCTTGCGAGCTTCGACCTGTCGGTGGTCCTGTCGGAAGTTATGCCCGACGGGCGGGCCATCAACATCACGGAAAGCTATGTGCGCGTGGGACCGGATGACGAACGCGCTCCGGCACGGATCGAACTGCGCCCGGTTGCGGCGGAAATCGCAAAGGGTACGGCGCTTCGCCTTTCCGTTGCGCTCGCAAGTTTCCCGGCGCACATGATGAACACCGGCGACGGAACGCACAGCAGGGATGCTCACCTGATGGACGTCCCGATCACGACCGTCGAGGTGGTCCACGGTGGCACCGGGGGATCGCGTGTTCTCTTGCCGCTGCTGGAGAACTAGGAGGCCGCAGGCGAGAAGCTGCGCATCTTGCCCGGATTGAGCAGCCCGAACGGGTCCGCGTCTTGCTTGAACGCGCGCTGAACAGCCGGGTCGGCCTTGCCGGCGGCACCGTCTTCCAACGTCCAGACATGGGGGTTCGCAATCAGGACGCCGTGATCCTCGTGGTAGGCGATGATTTCGTTCAGTCGTTCTTCCGAGGTGAACCGGACCAGTTGCAGCGCACACGTGGTGGGTTTTCCGCCGAACCGGATCATCTCGATATGCATCGGCACCTCCTCGCCGAAGGTTTCCACGAGATGAGTAATCAGTTCCATGTCCCGGCCGCCGGTCAGAACGCTCTGGAGGTAGGTGAAGGACTTGTCGACCTTCATCGCGTGCAACGTGGTGTGGTTCCAGGTGTATTCGTACAGGGGCAGCATCGACGTCGGGTTTTGCTCGACGGCAAGCGCGTCCGCGTCATAGGCGATCTCACCTCCATGGACCGCCACCAGGTCCTTGAACGCCTGCATCGATGGCTCGGCGATCATGGAGATGACG
>JAEPNS010000337.1 GCA_017643325.1 Alphaproteobacteria bacterium
AGCGGGTGATGCTGGCGGGGCTGAAAATGTGCCGCGAGATCGTACGGTCCCAGGAGATGGCGCATTTCTACGACCACGAGGTCGAACCGGGTGACGCGGTGAGGACCGACGACGAGATCCTGGATTTCGCGCGCCGCCTCGGCACCACGATCTACCACCTGATGGGCACCTGCCGGATGGGCCCGGCGAGCGATGCCAACAGCGTCGTTGACGACGAGCTGAAGGTGCACGGCATCGACGGGCTGCGTGTGGTCGACGCCTCGGTGATCCCGGCCGCCCACTCCACCAACACCAACGCGGCGACCATCATGATCGCCGAGAAGGCCGCCGACATGATTCTCGGCAAGCCGCCGCTGCCTGCGGAACCGCACGCATGACCGACAGCTTCGACTACGTCATCGTCGGTGCGGGGTCGGCCGGATCGGTGCTCGCCAACCGGCTGTCTGCAGGCGACGCCACCGTCTGCGTGCTGGAGGCCGGCGGGCGTGACCGTCACCCGTTCATCCACATCCCGGCCGGGTTCATGAAAACGCTCACGAGCCCCTCGGTGAACTGGCTCTACGAGACCGAGCCGAGCACGGGGACGGCGGGCCGCTCGATCCCCGCACCGCGCGGCAAGACCCTTGGCGGATCGAGTTCGATCAACGGACATGTCTACAACCGCGGCCAGAGCATGGACTTCGACAGCTGGGCGCAGATGGGCAACCGCGGCTGGGGCTATGCCGACGTGCTGCCCTACTTCAGGCGCGGCGAACGGCGGATCGGCGGCAGCGACGACGGCACCTATCACGGCACGGACGGCGAACTGACGGTCACCGACATCGACGCCACGCACCCGCTCTGCGACGCCTTCGTCGAGGGCTGCGTGAACATGGGAATCCCCTACAACCCGGACTACAACGGCGCCACCCACGAGGGCGTCGGGTATTTCCAGCGCACGATCCACAGGGGCCGGCGGGTGAGCGCGGCGACAAGTTTTCTGCATCCGGCGATGAACCGGCCGAACCTGGAGGTCCGCACCCGCGCGCAGGTCGAGAAAATCCTGTTCGACGGCAGGCGCGCCGTCGGCGTACGCTACCGGAAAGGCGGCAGGTCCGTCGAGGTCCGCGCCCGGCGCGAGATCGTGCTGTCCGGCGGCGCCATCGCCTCGCCACAGATTCTGCAGGTGTCCGGGATCGGCCCCGCCAGGCTGCTCGGCGAGATCGGCGTGCCCGTCATCCACGACCTGCCGGCGGTGGGCGAGAATCTGTCCGACCACTACCTCGCACGCAACGCGGCGCGCGTGCACAACGCACCTTCACTGAACGAACGCGCGCGCGGGCTCGCGCTGGTGTCGGAGGTCTTCACCTACGCGACCAGGCGCACCGGCCTTCTCGCCCTGTCACCGTCGCTGGTCCACGTGTTCTGGAAGTCGGACCCGGCGCTCGACAAGGGCGACCTGCAGTTCATCTTCACACCCGCGAGCTACAAGGACGGGCGGCCCGCGGAGCTCGAGACCTACCCCGGCATGACCATCGCCAGCTGGCCCATGCGCCCGCAAAGCCGGGGCTACGTCCGCGCGAAGTCGTCCGACACCCGCGACAAGCCGGCGATCCAGCCGAACTACCTCGACCATGAATATGACCAGCGCCTGACCATCGCCGGGCTGCGGCTCGGGCGCGAGATGATCCGCACGCCGGAAATGGCAAGCATCTTCGTCGAGGAGACCACCCCGGGCGAGGATGTCCAGAGCGACGACGAACTGCTCCACTTTGCGCGCACCTACGGCACGACGGTATTCCACCTTATGGGCAGCTGCCGGATGGGACCCGACAGCGACCCGAACTGCGTCGTCGATGACGAACTGCGCGTGCGCGGCGTCGAGGGCCTGCGCGTCGCCGACGCTTCGGTGATCCCTGCCGCGCATTCCACAAACACCAACGCGGCCACGATCATGATCGCGGAAAAGGCATCCGACATGATCCTCGGAAAGCCGCCGTTGCCGGCCGCCCAGATTCCAAAACAGGCGGCCCAGGACCGCCGGCCGAACACACACGGGGGAACCACGACATGAAGATCACGGACATCGCCGTCTCGACAATGGATGTGCCGAACGCGCCGCCCGTCAGCACCTACTACGCCGGCAGCTCCTACGTCGTCGCACGCATCCGCACGGATGCCGGCATCGAGGGCCTCGGCTACACCATGCTGATGGGCGGAATGGGCGCGAGCGCCGTTCGCGCCTATCTGGAGGACAATATCGTGCCGCTGGTCACGGAGCGCGATGCGCTGCAGATCGGCGCGATCTGGGCCGACATGTACGAGAACGACCGGGGCCTGCGCAAGAAGGGCATCCCGGTCTATGCCATGAGCGCGATCGATATCGGGTTGTGGGACATCCTCGGCAAGTCCGCCGACAAGCCCGTCTGGCAGTTGCTCGGCGCGCACCGGGACAAGGTACCCGTCTACGGCAGCGGCGGGTTCCTCTCCTACACGGTCGACGAGCTGGTCGAGGAGGCCGAGGGTTTCCGCAAGCAGGGCGTGGGGCACTATAAGTTCAAACTCGGGCGCGAGAACGTGATGGAGAATGTCGAGCGGGTGCGCGAAGTCCGCAAGGCCCTGGGCGACGATATGGAGATCCTGGTCGACGCGAACCAGCGCTGGGACGTCGCCACCAACATCCGGGTCGGCCGGATGCTCGAGGACTGCAACCTGTTCTGGTACGAGGAACCGGTGCTGGCCGACAACATCGCCCAGTGCGCCGAAGTGGCCGCGGCGATCCCGATCCCGGTCGCAACCGGCGAGAACGAGTACACCCGCTACGGCTTCCGCGACCTGATCGAGGCACGCGCCGCGCAGTACCTGAACCCGGACATCCACCGCTGCGGCGGTTTCACGGAGACCATGCGGATCGCGCATCTGGCGGCAGCCTACGACGTGAAGATCGCGCCGCACCTGGTGCCGGAGCTTCATGTCTCCGTATTGGCCGCGATCCCGAACGGCGCGCTGGTCGAGGTGCTGGCGGGCTCGCCGGAAAACCTGTGGGAGCACCCGGTGGAGATCGTCGACGGCCACCTGCTGCCGCCCGAGCGACCGGGCCACGGCATGGAATTCAGCGCCGAGGCGGTCCGGGACTACACGGTGGACGGGTAGGCGCCCCAGAGTGTCATACCCGGGTCAAGCCCGGGCATAACAAGGAGATCTGAACGTCCGGATGCCCTAAGCCGCCCGCATCCCCTCGAGGCGCCTGGCGATCAGCGCGTCGGCCTCGGCCATGATGCGGTCGACCAGTTCCTGGCAGGTCGGGATGTCGTGGATGAGCCCAGCGACCATGCCGCAGGACCACGCGCCCGCGTCCATGTCGCCGTCGAGCATGATCTTCGGGTAGACGCCCGCGACTTCCTCGATGATGTCCTCGAATTCGATCTTGTCGCCGAGTTCCTTCTCTTTCGCGAGCACCCGCTCGACCGCAGCGTTGTTGAGCACGCGTTCGGTGTTTCGCAGCGGACGCATCACGAGGCGTGTATCCAGCTCGCTCGCCGCGACGATGGCCGCCTTCACG
>JAEPNS010000338.1 GCA_017643325.1 Alphaproteobacteria bacterium
TCCTCGCCCTCGAGGTCGGCGCCACGCGAGAGAAGCTGCGCGATCTTGGCCGTGTTGCCCGCGGCGGCAGCGTCGAGTAGCTGGTCGCGCAGGCCTTCGCCGGCGGTGCCACGCGAGCGGGCGTCGGCGGTGGCGTCGAGAAGCAGGCGGTATTCGCGGGCGAGGCGGCGTGAATCAACGACCTCGCGCGGTTCCATTTGCCGTTCCAGCACCGGCAACATGTCATTCGCGTCCTCGTTGCCCTGGTTCGCCGCGAGCTCGAAGAACACGTGGGACTGGATGAGGTCCTTCGGCACGATACGCCCGTCAGCAAACAGGACGCCGAGCAAGAGCTGGGCTTCCTCATCCCCCCTTTCGGCGGCATTTCGCAGCAGTTCGACGACATCCTCCGGCTCACGCCCCTCGATCAATCCGAGCAGGTAGCGTTTTGCGAGCAGCGTCTTGGCCCGCGCGAGACCGGCCTCGGAGGCCTGTTCAAGCACATCGTTTATGCGCAGCTGGCCGCGGGTCAATCGCCCTCCGGGTGGCTCCGCTACCTGTCCCTCGATAAGGACACGCGCCAGTTCCTCGTCGTTACCGGCGATCGAGGCGATCACTTCGGCCAGCGGGTCATCTTCTCCGCGGAGCAAGGCGGCACGATCTTGTGCGCCAATATCCGGTGCGCGGAACTGTTCGCCGGGGTCCAACGAAGCGACCTGGTTGCTCGGCACGCTGGTGTCTTCGACGTCCTCCGCATCCTTCACGCCATCTTCGAGGATCCCGTCGCGTGTCTCCTCGTTTGGAGACGCCACGCGCTGGGCGTCTGCGGTGCCTTCCGCGATTTCCACTGCAGACTGCGCCGTCTCGTTGAGCGGACCGCGTTCGCCCTCGATTTCCTCTTCCAGACCACTCGCCTGTCCCCCGATCCGCGCGAGTGCGTTTCCGGGGACATCCGGTTGCAGCAAGTCGTCCCTCTCCTCGGTGGGGGTCGCTGGCGTGTCAAACCCCTCGATATTCTTGCCGGGCACGGTTTCAGCCAGTTCCGGCTGCGGTTCGGCGTCCGAGGCGAGAGGGGCATCAAGTGGTTCGACGTCGTTGACCAGGTCGGGAAGGCCCGGCGAACCCTCGGCCTGTTCCAGCACGGTCGTGTCTTCGGTCGGCGTATTGGTGCCGGACAGCTCCTCGGCCGGATTGCGTGCCACCGTGGTCTGCGAAGGTGCGAGTGTGGCCGTCTCGGACTCGGGAAGGTCTTCCGGCGCGCCACCCTCGACCTCGGTCTCAAATGTCGCTGGCGCGTCCGGTGGTGACAGTTCGCCTTCGATGGGGCCGGCTGCCGCGGTCGGTTCGCCCTCGCTCTGGCGGCCGGTCTCGGTCTCACCATCCTCAAGGCCCTTTGTGTCGCCCGGCGGGGGTGTCTCCGACAGGTTCTGCTCATCGCCCTCCGCGAGCGCGGCGACCTCGACCGGTGCTTCGCCGCCGGCTTCGGAGGTGAATTGGGACGGTGTCTCGGCAGGGCCTTCCCGGAGCGCGGGTTGTGTATCCGCCGGCTCCGCCTTCGGGTCCGGAGCAAGGTTCACGAAGACGATGATCTCGCGGGTGGTCGGCTCGCTGACCTCTTCCGCCTCACCGGCGCCGCCGGCCTTGTTCAGTTCGCCCTCCGATGCGGCCTCTGCTGTCAGTTCTTCGCCTGTGCCTTCGTCACCGGAGACCGATTCAGTTTCCACCAGCGCGTCGGGACTACCGAAGCGCGAATCTGTCCGGTCGGAATCCCCGGCTTCGTCGAACCCGGAATCGCCGCTTGAATCGGTCGCGGCATTGTCATCGGGGTCGATTCCAGACTCGGTCTCGTCCGAAGTCGCTTCACCCTCTTCAGTTGTCAGGGCGCCGCTGGTGAACTTGCTCTGGAAGTCGCCACCTTCACCGTAGGTCAGGACCTCCTGCGCGGGTGCGCGGCCGAACACGTCCCCGAATACGATCTCGATCGCCGGCAGGCTGAACAGCGAGGCCGCCACGACGGTCGCATGGATCAGGCCCGATGTGCCGGCGGAGACGTACATGGGGCCGTCGCTCCGCTATCCGCCTGTCACGCTCATGTGACGGCCGACGGCGGGCGCGTTGCGGCGCCGGTCGATGACGAAATCGTGGCCCTTGGGCTTGCGGCCGATTGCTTCCTCGATCGCCTCGGTCAGCAGCGTGTCATCGTCGCTCGCGCGCAGGGGCGCACGCAGGTCGGCCGCATCCTCCTGGCCGAGGCACATGTACAGCGTGCCGGTGCAGGTCAGGCGCACACGGTTACACGCTTCACAAAAATTGTGGGTAAGGGGGGTTATGAACCCGAGCCGCTGCCCTGTTTCCGCGACATCGAAATAGCGTGCCGGGCCGCCCGTCGCGTGGTCGGATTCCGTCAGCGTCCACCGCTTCTCGAGGTCTGCCCGGACCATCGACAGGGGCAGGTACTGGTCGAGGCGCTGTTCACCGATCTCGCCGAGCGGCATGACCTCGATGAACGTCAGGTCGAAGCCGCTCTCGCCGCACCAGCTCACCATGCGGTGAAGTTCGTCATCGTTCACGCCGCGCAGCGCGACCGCGTTGATCTTGATTGCCAGTCCGGCAGCGCGCGCAGCCGCGATGCCATCCATGACCTGGTTCAGGTTTCCCCACCGGGTGATGGCGGTGAACTTCGCGGGGTCGAGCGTATCCAGGGAAATGTTGATGCGACGCACGCCCGCGTCCGCGAGCTGGTCGGCGTATTTGGCAAGCTGGGTGCCGTTCGACGTCAGCGTGAGTTCGTCCAGCGCCCCGGAATCGAGATGGCGGCCGAGGCGTTGGACCAGCCACATGATATTTTTGCGCACCAGTGGCTCGCCACCCGTCAGGCGCAGCTTTCGTACGCCCAGTTCGACAAAACGCGAGCACAAACGGTCGAGTTCTTCGAGCGAAAGGACCTCCGACTTGGGCAGAAACGTCATGTCTTCGGCCATGCAGTAGACGCAGCGAAGGTCGCAGCGGTCGGTGACAGACACGCGCAGGTAGGTAATCGGCCGCGCGAACGGGTCGATCAACGGTGCCGGGGCGGGTGTCGCAATTTGTGAAGTCTCTGAATTCATGGGCAGATATGTAGTACATTCCGCAAACGAAAAGTAGGGGGCCGCCGCGTGTCCACGGCCTGAATCCGGCCCGTTCGCGCATATTTCTGCAGGTTTCCGCATTCCCGTACCGTGAAAACTTCGCGGAGGCATTCACGGTAAGCAGGCATGTTCCATGCCACAATGATGACCGCGAGCGAAGCAGGCATGAGCGCAAGCAAAGCTAAGATAGGCTCTTTCTGCCGTCCGTCCTGGTTTCCAACGGTTTCGTCCGCTCCCTAGCGATCGAGAATCGGATCAGGAAACCGGGACACTAGAATATTAGCGCTCCGGAATCGGCGGCCTCGAACGCGGTGTTGGGACCGTGATTCCGCGCACGACACCGAGTGGCGGCGGTGGCTCCGGTATAACCGGCTTCACGCGCGGGCGTGGCGCGGAATCTTCCGCCCAGTCAATCACCGAG
>JAEPNS010000339.1:0-265 GCA_017643325.1 Alphaproteobacteria bacterium
CGCTCAGGACGGGACGTCGACCGACGGGAACAGCGACTTGTAGGTCACCAGCTCTTCCTTGAGCCGGCGCTTGCCGATGCGGCGGATGGCACGCGCCCAGGCGTCCGACGTGTCGGAAGCCGCCTTCTTGGCGTCCTTGTCGCCGGCATACATCTCCGACAGGTTCCGCTTGAGTTCGGTCTCGAACTCGAGGAGGCCCGTGAGGAAGATCGGCGGGGTCACGATCTGCAGGTTCTGCTTGATCGCGTCCATGCCACCCTTCGTG
>JAEPNS010000339.1:275-3488 GCA_017643325.1 Alphaproteobacteria bacterium
AACGTGTTGACCGGATCGCCCACGATCCGTGCGCTGTTCGCCGCCGTCCCGAGGTACAGCGCCATATAGGCCATGGCTTCCTTGCGCGGGCTGTGGCGGTTGACCAGCACACCGACGTTCGGCGTCGAGATCGAGCGCTTGATCAGCTTGCCGCTCTTGCGCGAACCCGGAACAGGTCCGTAGACCCACTTGCCGGCGGTCTTGGACTTCTCCGGGTTTTCGGCGAGCGCGATGATGCCGTCCCAGTACTGGCACGAGAAGGCGTTGCCGTTGATGATACGCGGGATCATCTGCGGGGTGCCCCAGCCGGCCGCTTCCGGATGCGAGACCTCCTTAAGGTCCAGATAGGTCTGGAACGCGTATTCGCCGATCTCGTTGTCGATGTTCGGGTCCATGTCGTCGGTGAACGGGAACCCGCCGGCGCTGTGGAGGTACATGTACCACCAGGCGACGGAGGAACCGCGATCACGCAGGCTGGCCGTACCCCACATGTCCTGGTCCGGGCGGTGGAAGAACTTCATGATCTCCAGATCTTCTTCCCACGTCTCCGGCCAGGTCAGCTCGCGGCCGTGCTTGTCGGCAAATGCCTTGCGCTCGTCCGGATCGCTGAACAGGTCGTTGCGGATGAACTGAACATGGACGTTGCCATCGGTCGTGATGCCGTAGGTCTTGCCCTTGTAGGTCAGGAACTTTCCGAAATCACCGACCGCGTTGACCTTGAAGCCTGCCGCTTCCATGTAGTCATCAAGCGGCTCGAGCAGGCCGGCGGATGCCAGCGACGGGATCATGTTCGTGTCAACGTGGAAGAAGTCGAACTCGGGCGATTTCGACAGTGCTTCGGCCATCGCGCGCTGCGGGATTTCGAAGGCGCTGATATCCTGCAGCTTGGTGATCTTGATGCCGGTCATGTCGCCGAACTCGTCCATGACGGGCTGCGCGCCGGACGAATAGAGACCCCACATCAGGCCTGTCAGGTCCTGGCCGTTCGGCACGGCCTTCTTTGCCGCAGCGATAATACGTTCTTCTTCGGTCGCGCCGAATGCGGTGCCGGCCATCATCGGCGTTGCGGCGCCCGCCGCGGCGGCAGCCGTACCGGCTTTCAGAATCTCGCGGCGCGAGAGTTCCGACCATTTCAGTTTTTCAATCATGTAGATCCTCCCAGATCCTGCCTTGTTAATTGATGCACCCAGGCAAGGTTTCGTACGCCGCCGTTCAGCGGCGATCCGTCCAAAACGTTACAACACTTTTGTACTATAGGAAAAGTTTTCTTAAAGTGAGAAAACCAAGCCACGCGGGTGCGTGTCGGGCATGACTGCCGTGCATCCGATCGCGTTGCGCCGGGGCGAGTCGGGCTGGTCTAAGGCGCCCCAATTCGTCAGGAGAATCAGATGGACGAACTGCTGACCGATCCGGGGCACGGCGACGCCCCGACGCTTGGGCCAAAGGTGCGCGCCCTGCGCAAATCCCAGAACAGGACGCTTGCGGAAGTCTCGGCCGCCACCGGCCTGTCCATCTCGGCGCTCTCGAAAATCGAAAACGACCAGGTCTCGCCGACCTTCGCCAACCTGATGCGTCTGGCGGAAGGGCTCCAGATCTCGCTCAGCGACCTCGTTGCGCTCGAACAGCGCGACGAGAGCGTCTCCGCGCGAATGACTGTCAGCCGCAAGGGCGACATCGCCTTCCGGTCGACGCCCAAATACGACATGTATGCGTTGTGCGCGGATCTGCGGCACAAACGCATGACCCCGCTCATCGAACGTGTGAAGGCCGATGATCCGAGCAAGATCGACGGCATGATCGCGCATTCGGGGGAGGAGTTCTTCTACGTGCTCTCCGGTGCCATCGAGGTGCACACCGAACACTACAGTCCCGTTCGCCTCGAGCAGGGTGACAGCGCCTATCTCGACAGTTCGATGGCGCACACGCTGGTTGCCCTCGACGGCAGGGACGCCGACATCCTGATGATCTGGCTCGGGCCCGGTGCCGGCGACGAAGACGGGGCGCGCGCAGCCGAAGCGATCCTCAGCCAGGACGCCAACGGAAAATAGCATCTAACGGGAGATCTCGGATGGAAGTGCGTCAGCTCGACGTGCCGGACACGGACGTCATACAGGTGGGCGAGGGGCCCGACCTGCTCCTGCTTCACACGCTGCTCGCGGAACGCACGGTCTTCGATCGTGCGCTGCCGGACCTCGCTGCGCGCCACCGGCTGACGATCCCGAATCTGCCCGGTTACGGCACCACGCCGCCGCTCGACAAGCCTGATCCCGAGGTGCGCGACTACGCCGACCGGATCGCGGGGATCATGGACGATGCCGGGTTGCCCGACGACATCGCAGTGCTCGGGAACGGGGCGGGCGGCTTCATGTCGGTCTCGCTGGCGATCCATCACGGGGACCGTTTCGGGAAGCTCATCCTGGCCGATACGGGCCCCGGTTTCCCGGAGCCCGCCAAGAAGCCGCTGCACATTCTCGCCGACAAGGTCGAGAGCGAGGGCATGGAGGCCGTGCTCGACGCGGCGATGCTCCGGATGTTCCCCGAGCCGTACATCGCGGCCAATCCCGACATCATTACCGAGCGAAAAGCGGCGCTGGCGACCTGCCAGCCGGCTGCCTTTGCAGCAACGGCGCGCGCGCTGGCGAAGGTGGAGATGGCGGACGAGATCGGGGGCATATCGAACGAGACGATGGTGATGATCGGTCTCGACGACCAGACCACGCCGCCTGCATTGTCCTATGCTCTGCACGAGGGGATTCCCGGCGCCACCCTGGTCGAGATCGAGGATTGCGGCCACTGCCCGCAGATCCAGCAGCGCGACATCTTCGTGAAGGAAGTGCTTGGATTCCTGGCGGCCTAGTCCGCGCCCGACATGCGCAGGGCAAGGTTGCCATACTGCGCGGCGAGATCGTCCACGCTGAGCTTGCCCTCGCTGCGGAACCAGTAAACGGAGAAGTCGACGATACCGATGATCGCAAATGCGGTCGCGGTGATGTTCTCGATGTCGAACGACCCGTCTTTCGTCCCGTCGGAGAGGATCTGGCGGAGACGGTCCACAAACTGGCGCTGCATCGACGTCAGCCGCTTGCGCCGCGCGGCCGGCAGGCCGTCGATCAGCTTGTCGACGTTGTAGAGCCCGGCATTCAGCATCGGCATGATCTCGGCCTTGCCGACATCGTGCTGGATGTGGGCGCCGACGAATGCGCGAAGCCGGGC
>JAEPNS010000033.1 GCA_017643325.1 Alphaproteobacteria bacterium
TTCATGGGATACAGCCTTTCGACGGCGTCCATGGGGGCCGCGTTCCAGTCCTTTCTCGCCGGTGCGCCCTTCGCGCTCATCGTCGTGATGGGGGTTTCGCCGGAAGACCTGTGGATCTTCATCATGTCGGTGCCCGCGGGATACGTTGTCGGAAACTTCATCTCCAGCCGCGCGTCCCAGCGCGTGCATCGCGACCGGATGATCCTGGCCGGGTCGGTCCTGGCCAGCCTCTGCACCGCGGCACTGGTCGCGCTCCCGGCGGCGGGGCCGTCGCGACACTCGTTGTCGCCGGGCTGACCCAGACCTCTTTCCTGCAGGTCGGCGCCGTCATGTTCGGCTGCACCCTGCTGTCGTGGGTGTTCTTCGCGGCGCTGGTGCGCGGCAAGCCGGCCTAGCCTTCCGTGACGTCATCGTCGGGAATTTCAGCCCCGATGGCCGCCAGCGCGGCCTTGGCCACGACCAGGTCCTGTTCGCCGGTGCCCGAGCCGCAGCCGATGCCGCCGACGCAGTGCCCGTCGAGCACGATCGGGACCCCTCCCTTCAGCGGGATCACCTTGCCCTGCGTCGAGATCGAGAGCCCGATGCCCACGTCGTAGGGGATCGCGTGGGTCGGCATCCGGTGGTTGGCCGCCGTCATCGCCTTGGCGCTGGCCGATTCCATCGCCAGCACGCGTGCGCCGTCCATCAGCAGGTAGCCGACGACGCGGGCACCGTCATTGGCGACGGCAATGCCCATGGGCACGCCCATTTCGTCGGCGGCGGCAACGGCTGCATCGATCAGCTTGCGCACCCCGTCGTGGGTGAGCTTTCGCGACGGCACGGTCAGTTCGGACATGGTTTCCTCCCGGTATCGTGTTCGCGCCGATCCTAACCGTCCCGGGCCGGTCTCTGCTATGCTCGCCGCTCCACCTGTTCCGAAAGGCTGTTTCCATGTCCGAATCCCCCTCCGAGCCCACTGTCCTCGAAGTCTTCTCCGACTACGTCTGACCGTGGTGTTACCTCAGCACCGGGCGTGTTGAAAAAATCCGCGAAACCTACAACGTCGAGATCCGGACCGTGCACTTCCCGCTCCACCCGGACACCCCGATGGAGGGCAAGTCGCTGGCGGAACTGTTCGCCGGGCGCGACGTCGACCTCGATGCCATGTACCAGCGCATGAAGGGCCTGATGGACGAGGAAGGCCTGCCGTACGCCGAGCGAACCCACACCTACAACAGCCGGCTCGCGCAGGAGCTCGGCAAGTGGGCCGACACCCAGCCCGGCGGGGACGCCATCCACATGAAGCTGTTCCAGGCCTATTTCGTGGACGGGAAGAACATCGGCGATATCGACCTGCTCGTGGAGATTGCCGAGAGCGTCGGGCTCGACGGCGCGGCCGCGCGCGATGTGCTGGAGAACCGGACCTTCGAGGCGGCGGTCGATGCCGACTGGCAGAAGTCGCGCCAGTACGGCGTCACCGGCGTGCCGACCTATGTCGCCGACGGCAAAGGCGTTGTCGGCGCCCAGCCCTACGAGGTGCTGGAGCAGCTCATGGACGCCGCGGGCGCGGAGAAAAACGGCGTCTGATCGGAGCCGGGCAGAAAAATATCTCTTCGGCGGCCCTGAAAAGCGTCGGCGGCACCACCAGATATCCGTGCATGAAAACATCCATTTCCCTGCGCGCGCGCGTGTGCGCCGCCCTTTTTCTGATCCTTCTCGCCGCACCGGTCCAGGCCGCCGACAAAGCCGCACTGGAAGGGCGGCTCGCCGCCACGGTCGGGGCCGGCCAGGGCGACGATGCGAGTGTCCGGCTGTCCGCCATTCGCGCCTTCTATGCGTCGCGCGGATTTGGCTGGCACTGGACCGACGGCCGCGCATTGTCCGGCAAGGCGCAGGACGCGCTCGACCTGTTGCAGGCCGCCGACAAGGAGGGGCTGGAGCCCGCGGACTATCTATCAGCCGTCCTGCCCGCCCCGGCCAGGTTCGAAACGCACGACGCGGCAGCACGATTCGAGATTGCCCTTTCGGATGCAATGCTGGGCTATCTCAGCGACCTGCGAACCGGACGCGTCGCCCCGTCGCGGCTCGACCCGGACCTGTTCGTCGCCATACCGGCAATCGACGGCCGGGACGCCCTCGAACGGCTGGCGGCGGGCGACGGTCCGCGCACCGCGGCCGGGCATTACACGCCGGGCAACCCGGTCTACCGGAACCTCCGCGACAGCCTCGCCACCTACCGGCGCGTCGCCGAGCTCGGCGGCTGGCCCGTCGTCCCTGAAGGCCCGAAGCTGGAAGAGGGCGTGGCAGAGCCGCGCGTCGCCGCCCTGCGGTCCCGTCTGGCCGCGACCAAGGACCTGCTGGAGCCGGACAGCGGATCGGAGCAGTTCGACGCCTCCCTCAAACAGGCCGTTATCGCCTTCCAGCGGCGCCACGGTCTCGACACGGACGGTGTCGTCGGACCGGCCACGCTGGCGGCGCTCAACGTGCCGGTCGAGGACCGGATCGACCAGATCAAGTGGAACATGGAGCGCTGGCGCTGGATGCCCGATGACCTCGGCACGCAGCATGTGCTGGTGAACATCGCAGCGTTCGAACTGCAGGGCGTGATGAACGGAACGATCCGCAAGAGGATGCGCGTGGTCGTCGGGCGCGAATACCGGCGCACGCCCGTCTTCTCCGACGCGATCCAGTACATGGAGGTGAACCCCTACTGGCACGTGCCGACGAGCATCGCGGTCAAGGACCTGCTCCCCAAGATCAAGGCCAACCTCGGCTACCTCGCGAGCGAGGGTTTTTCCGTACTCGACGGCTGGGGTGCGAACGCGCGCAGGCTCGACCCGCAGGCCATCGACTGGAACGCGTTGGGTGGCGGCCGCTTCCCCTACAAGCTCCGCCAGGATCCCGGCGCGAAGAACGCGCTCGGGCGAATCAAGTTCATGTTCCCGAACAAGCACGACGTCTACCTGCACGATTCGCCGGCGCGCGAGCTGTTTGGACGGGAAATCCGGACGTTCAGCTCCGGCTGCATCCGCGTCGAGAACCCGCAGGGACTCGCCGAATTTCTGCTCGCGACGCAGTCGCAGCCCAAAACGGACGAGCTGAACGCCGCCTTCGCGAGCAAGGACACCCGGATCGTGCGCCTCGCCGAGCCGGTGCCCGTGCACCTGGCGTACTTCACGGCCTGGACCGACGAGGACGGAACGGTGCAGTTCCGCAAGGATATCTACGGACGCGACCGCGATCTGGCGGCCGCGCTCGGCCGCACATAGCGCGCGGCGCGCCTGCCCGGGCGCGCTTCCGAAAACGTGGCGAGATTGTGATTTTCACCGCGTATTAACATGTCATGCTTCACGATGACCCCGAAACGGCTTACAACGCCCCCCATTGCATTTGGTTCCGTTTTTGATTGGGGAAAAACATGGGGAAAACGGGTGTTACTGGCGCCGCCGGAGAATCGCTCCTGATCGGCCGCCGCAAGTTCTTCGCCGGAGCGGCCGCTCTCGCGGCCCCGGCCATCATACCCTCGGTCGCCCAAGCCGCGATTGCGCGCCCGAAGACGCTGAAATTCGAGCATCTCCACACCGGAGAGACGCTTCGCGCGACATTCTGGGCGGACGGCGACTACGTCCCCGACGCGCTGGACGAGATCAACCGCCACCTGCGCGACCACCGCACCGGCGAGGTCTACCCGATCAATCCGAAGCTGATGGACCTGCTTCACGCCCTGCGGCGGAAGCTGGACACCGGTGCGGAGTTCCGGGTGATTTCCGGCTACCGCTCGCCCAAGACCAACGCCAAGCTGGCCTCGAAGAGTGGCGGCGTCGCGCGCAAGAGCCTGCACATGAAGGGGATGGCGATCGACATCCGCGTGCCGGACCGCTCGACGGCGCAGATCCACAAGGCTGCCAAGTCGCTGAAGCTCGGCGGCGTCGGCGCGTACTACAAGTCGGCGTTTGTCCACGTCGACGTCGGGCGCGTCCGCTACTGGTAGGCCGCCAGCGCGGCGGGCACCAGCCCGTCCTCGACCAGCGACCACAACGCATCCCCGTATCCGTCGACGCGCAGGCGCGTATCCGTCGCTGACGTGACCACAACGGTCATGTCGAGCGACGGTACGACGATCACGAACTGGCCACCGAAGCCGCGCGCGTAGGCCGCGATACGTCCGCCGCCGATATCGCGGATAAACCAGCCGTAGCCATACGCATCGCCCGAAAACGGCGAGCGGGTGCGCGGCCTCCAGGACGCCTCGACCCAGCCGTCGGGCAGGACCCGCTGGCCTGCGAAACTGCCGCCGCGCCGGTAGGTCTCGCCGAAGCGCAGGAGCGCGTTGGGCGAAAGCAGCATGTTGTTGCCGCCGAGATAGATCCCCTGCGGGTCGCGCTCCCAGGCCGGAATAACGATGTCGAGCGGTGCGCCCAGCCAGTCGCGCGCGAGGTCGAGCGTGCTCCGGCCGCTCGCCCGGGTCAGCACCGCCGAGAGCAGATGCGTGCTGCCGGTCGAGTACAGCATGCGCCCGCCGGGTACGTCGACGAAGGGCCGTGACAGCACATGCCCCACCCAGTCCCGGCTCTGCACCCAGCGCCCGTAGTTGCGGCCGGACGTGCGATCCAGGCCCGCCTGCAGCGACATCAGGTTCCCGACGGTGATGTCGCCGACGCGCGAATCGGCGCCCGCAGGTATCCGGTCGGCTAGCAGGGCACCGATGGGCTGGTCCGGGGACTCCAGGACATCCCGCCCGATCGCGACACCGACCAGCGCCGCCATGACGGACTTGGACACCGACTTGACGTTGACCGGCGTGTCGAGCCCGGGCCCGCGAAATGCCTCCGCGAAAGCAACCTCGCCGCCCCGCGCGACGATCAGCGCGTTCAGGCGTGGTAGCGCGCGGGCCTTTTCCGTGACTTCCGCCAGGGCGTAGGCGTCGAACCCCGCCTGCGCATGGGCATCGGCCGCGTGCAGGAGCAGGCCGGCAACCCCGACAACCTTAAGGACATGGAGGAGGATACGGGTGATGGCTTTCCCTATTTCATGTCTTCGGGAAAGTCCGGCTGGGCCTGCGGCCGGGCGTCGAAGAAAGCCGGGTTTTCCATGCAGGTGTCGAAGATGCGCTTGGCCGTCGGGTACGGGTCGAGGGGGACCTTGAACAGCGCGGCCGCGCCGACCTGCGGAATGACGCACAGGTCGCCGAGGCTGATCGCGTCACCTTCGCTGTAGGTCCCGGCGTGGGCCGAGAGATGGGCCTCGATCGCCTCGAGACCCTTCTTGGTCCAGTTGCCGATCCACGCGTTCAGCTCGTCCTCGCTGTGGCCCATATCCTGGGTGATGTACTTGCGAATGCGTGGCACCACGAGCGGGTGGATGTCCGCGACCGCGATCATGCACAGGGCACGGACACGGGCTCGCGCGAGCGGATCTGCCGGCAACAGCGACGGTTCGGGATAGACTTCGTCGAGGTATTCCAGGATCGCCATCGACTGGTTGAGCGCCACGCCGTCGTCCGTGATCAGCGTCGGCACGACGCCCTGGGGGTTGAGCTTGAGATACTCGGGGTCGAACTGGTCGCCCTTGATCAGGTCGGTCGAAATCACGTCGAAGGGCTGGCCCTTCAGGTTGAGCGCAATGCGCACGCGGAACGCCGCAAGCGAGCGCCAGTATCCGTACAGCTTCATGTCCTCTCCCCCTGTTCGGCTGACCGTAGTGGGCCGATGCGGAACCCCGGAGTCAAGCGGTGACGCGCAGTCCGCGCCGGTGGCGGAACAGCCACGCCGGAACAGCGGCGGCCAGCGCGAATGCGAGGAACGGAAGCAGCATCTGCGCCAGCGCGTACACCCCGATCGCGCGCCGGTCGGCGCCGGATGCAAGCGCGACGGCTTCCGTGGCCAGGGTGTCGATCCGTCCGGCTCCTGCAAACAGTGTGGGCAGGTATTGGCCGACCGACACCGCGAACCCGACCGCCGTCGCGACCAGGACCGGACGCAGGAGCATGGGCAGCTTCACACGGCAGAACACCCGCAGCGGAGACGCACCGAGACAGCGGGCCGTTCGGGCATACCGGTCGTCCCAGGCCCGGTAGGGATCTGCGAGGGACAGGAAGACATATGGCAGAACGAACACCAGATGCGCCCAGGTGACGGCGACCCAGGCCCCGTCGAGGCCGGTCATCACCAGCAGCACCTGGCCGCCGAACAGGAACGCGATCTGCGGCACCAGCAGCGGAATATAGAGCAGGAACAGCGCGCGGTTTGTAGCACGGCGGCCGAACCGGGCCTCGTGCTCCAGGCAGCCGACAGCCAGGACCAGCCCGGTCAGCGCGGCCGCGACCCCGACCGTCGCAGTGTTCTGGACGGCGTCAGCAAGGCGCGGCGCGTTGTCGAGCCAAGGCTCCACCGAAAATCGTGACGGCAACGCATCCGGAAACCGCCAGCGCCCCGCGATCGACCAGATCGCCATCCCGAGAAGTCCGGCGAAGGCCGCGACGAAGCTGAGGGTCAGGGCGCCCGCGGACCCGAGCCGCACGGTGGCGTCGCGTACGCCACGATGGCCGCGGCGGATCCATACCCGTCCGAGACAGGCGACGGCACGCTCGCCCGCCCACCAGAGCAGGAACACGGCAAGCACGACCGCCAGCTGCAGGACCGCGCCGGCCGACGCCACGAAACGCATGGAGAGTTCGGGGTCGTTGAACCAGCGCAGCAGTTGCACCGCGAGCGGCGGAGGGGTCGACGGCGCGAGCACGATGGCCACGTCGACGACCGACGCGGAAAATGCCAGCACGGCAAAAACCGGCAGCCGGATCTGGCGATAGACCAGCGGAAACACCCCCTTCAGCCAAGCAGTGGTCGTCCCGTAGCCCAGCGTTCGTGCCATCGTGCGCATGCGCGCGGCGTCGACCTGACCGATGGCCGCCAGCGTCATCAGGAACAGGAACGGGATTTCCTTCAACGCGAGGCCCGCGATGAGGGCGAGGCCGTCGGGGTCCTGAACAATGATCAGGTCCGGCGGGCGCTCGAAGCCCGTGAGCCAGGGCGAGGTCAGGCGGAACAGCCAGCCCGAGGGCGCAAGCAGGAACGCAAACCCGAACGCCACCGTGACATGGGGGATCGACAGCAGCGGCGACAACAAACGCTGGATGCGTGAGAAGGATCGCGTCCCGTGCCATCCGGCCACGAACAGGATGACCACGGCAAAGGACAGAGCGGTGACTCCGAAGCCGGTCACGACCGACAGGCGCACGGATTCCCGTATACCCGGAAATGCGAGCAGGGCGCGCCAGGGCGCAAGACCAAAGGCATCGCCGCCGAGCGCCGGGAGATAGCCGAACGCGGGAAGGACGGTCCCGACCAGCCCCGCCGCGACCGGGGCCAGCAGGACCAGCAGCGTGAGCGCCGGCACCCAGCGGAGAAGCGCGCTCACGCGGTCAACCAAGCACGCATCGCGTCAAACCCGGGCCCGACAGGAGCCGCCGAAACCCTACCGCCCGCTCGCATAGCGTCTGGCCCACTCATCCTCGAGCGCGGCCACCCATGAGGGATGCGGCTCCAGCTGGGTCGAACCGAGTTCGGTCGGTGAGAGCGTCGCGACGCCCATGTCGAGCCGGTCGAACGCGCTCTGCTGTTCAGGCGAAAGCCGGTCGACGGCAAGCACCGTGAAGTCGCCCCAGACGTCCGGGTCCTGTTTGCGGGCCTGGGCCTCGGGCGACATCAGGAAATCGGCCAGCACCATGGCGCCCTCCTTCGCCTTCGCGTTGAACGGGATGGCGACGAAGTGGGTGTTGCCGATGGTGCCTTTGTCCAGGACGAAGGTGCGCACAGTGTCCGGCAGCTTGTCCTCGGCGATCAGGCCGGATGCCTCGGCGGGATGGAACGACATCGCGATGGACAATTCGCCGTCGTCGAGCAGGCGGTGCAACGCCGGACCGTTTTGCGGGAAGACCTCACCCCGCCGCCAAAGGTGCGGATGGAGAGCGTCGAGATAGGCCCAGAGCGGCGCGGTCACAGCATCAAAATTCGCGACCGGGTTCAGAAGCGCCCCCGGGTCGGAAGCCAGCTCGACAAGGGCCTGCTTCAGGAAGGTCGTGCCGAGAAAGTTCGGCGGCTGCGGATAGGCGAGCCGGCCCGGGTTCGCCCTCGCCCAGTCGAGCAGCCCGGCGACGGATCCCGGTGTGTCTTTCACGTCGGCGGTGTCGTGCATGAACACGAACTGTGCCATGCCCCACGGCGCCTCCAGGTTATCGACCGGCACCGTGAAGTCGATGGTGGTCGTTTTCTTGTTCTCGGTATCGACGTAACGGTAGTTCGGCGCGCCCTCGGTCCACGGGCCGAAAAGGAGACCGTTGCGCTTCATCGACGCGAAGTTCTCACCGTTGATCCAGATGAGGTCGACCGAGCCGCCCTCTGTGCGCCCGGCCGCCTTCTCGGCGACGACGCGCGCCACGGCCTCTGCGGTGTCCGACAGCTTCACATGCTGCACCTCGACGCCGTAGCGATCCTTCACCTGCTCGCCCGCCCAGGCGATATAGGCGTTGATGCGCTCATCCCCGGCCCAGGCGTTCCAGAAAACGGTCTGTCCCTTTGCTTTCGCAACCACCTCGTCCCAGTCCGCCCCCTGCGCGGGAACGGCCCACGCCACGGCTGCGGCAAACAACACGGCAAGAAATCGCATCTGGATGTCCTTTCCTCAGTCGGCCATCGCGGCCACGGGCGTACCAGTATCGGCGCCGGCCCAGTCGGCGCGCACCTGCGCGATGGTATCGGGGTCGAGATAATCCGCGACCCGATCGGCGACATGCGCCACGAGCGCATCCTCGCTCAACTCGGCGGACCAGTTCTCGGTGGATGTCGTGACACTCGATGGTGCGGACTGCACGCGCCATTTCGCGCACCAGGTGACGGACCATAACCACATGATCCGGCGCAGGGGCAGCAACCATGCCCTGCATCCGTCCGCAAGCGCATCCGGCACCGCTGCCAGCCAGCGGTCATGGAACTCTCGAACCTCGTCACGCGTGAGCACGGCGCGGCTGTCCACGTCCCAAGTCGTCGAGGTGTACAGGGTGGCATGGGCGAGGTCGAACGGAGCGGCGCCGTAGCGCGCCTTTTCCAGGTCGACGAGGATCGCCCTGCCGCGCGCGTCGACCAGGTAGTTGCCCGGATGAGCATCGAAGGCGATCAGCGAGACAGGGGGACGGTCCGGCCGAGAAAGAGCCTTTTCGGCCGCTCGGAGCTCCGCACCAATCTGTGATTCCGCATCGGCATGCAGGCCTGCCCCGGACAGAAAGGCGGATTGCGCCATGACCTCGGAGAACGTATCGGCGAGCGGGTCGGACGGATTCCGGAGCGGTGCGCGTTGCGCCGGACCGGGCAGCGGCAGCGCATGAATCGCCGCCAGCGCCGCCGCCAGCGCCTCGAGGTCGTCCGGCAGGGACAGCGGCCGGCCCTCGATCTTCTCGACAACCAGCGCGCCCATGGGCAGCGCGCTGTCCGGTGGCAGCGTGTCGTGCAGGCGCGGTGTGTGCCCGCTTTCGCCGGCGCGCTCGAAGCAGGCCGCCTGGTAGGCGAGGTTCGCAGACGCTTCCAGTCCCATCTGCGACTGCTTGGGCACCCGGGCCAGGGTTCCCGTCTCGCCGATGGCGACATGGTCGTGGGCAAGCCCCGTATCCGGCAGCGGGACGAGGTATTCGACCGGCACCCGCAGGCGCGCAGCCAGCGCCTCGCGGACCCGCCCGATCCGGTTGGTGTCTCGGGTCATGCCGCCGACCGGCGCGCCAGCCGCTCACGGCGCAGGCCGTCGATCAGCGGGCCGAGCACCTGCTCGTGGAAACGGTCACAGCCGATGCAGAGGTTTCGGTATGTCGCACCCGAGGGCGTCGTCGTCTCGCTATGGCGCAGGAAGGTCGCCTCGTCCCAGCCGAACGCCTCGCCCATGCGCTCCGGTGCACCGGCGTTGATCGCCTCGAAGGCCGTATGGCCACGCAGGCTGTCGAGAATGTCGACCAGCTTTTCCTCGGCCAGGTTCCCGAGCGGCGCCTTCGTTTTAAGGCAGCACGGATAGACGTTCCCGTTCGGCTCTATGGAAACCTCGGAACCGACCTTGCCGTGTTCCATAAAGTTCAGCCCGCCGGACCAGCGGTTGCAGAAATTGTCGTCGAGCGTCGCCGAAGAGAGCTCCTTCTCCCACGCCCGGCCCCGCGGCCAGATCGGACCGATCCACTCATCCGGGTTCGCACCCATGAAGGAGTAGACCGGCGTCACGGTGCCGCGCGCATCGGTGCCGTCGTGGCGGCGTCCGGTCGGGCCCAGCCCGGCCGCCTCGAACATGTCCGTCAGCTTGTCGATCAGCGGCAGGCGTTTCTCGCCTTCATGACCGACATGAAAATCGTCCATGCCCGTGATCGAGATCTGCCACATGCCGTGGTCGAGCAGTTCGTCCACGATCTTCGCTGTGACGAGGTCACCTGTGGTCTGCACCACCACGCGCACGCCACCATGATCCGCGTATTTCTCGCGCAGCAGATCCATGACCGGGTACAGCACCGGCTCGCGGATCTCGTCGAGCAGCACCTCGCCCCCCGAGAGAATGACCCGTCCGGTCTGTTCCGGACCGTCCGGCGTGTCTCGATAGATCATCCGGTCGGGGAGGTTCGCAACAATCCTGGCGTGGTTCCGCAGGGCCTCGTCGACGACAGCCGCCTTCTCTTCACGCACATAGGGGCGGAAGCGCGTGTCGTAGCAGTGGTCGCAGCGCCGGTGGCAGAGCCACGACAGCACGTAGTAGATCGATTCCATGACGCCTCGCTGGAAGACGTATGATTGTACCGGGCCGCCGCCCGTTGGGAACAAGCCTACCCCATCGTCACGGGAAAGTTATGGCCGGCGAATCCGGCGACGCGGCCGCGCGCGCCAGGACCGCCAGTCCGCGCCGGTGTCGATGTCGTCGAGCGTGGCAATACGCGCGACAGCGCAGCTCTTCGGCAGGCCGGCGATCGTGTCGCCGAGGGCGTGTCCGGTGCTCCAGCGCACGTCGGAGAAAAGTCCCTTCGGCACCGACGGACGCCGCCGGGCGCCAACCAGCCAGTAACCGCCGTCGGACGCCGGGCCGAATACCATGTCGTGCCGGCCCAGCGCGTCGAACGCATCGCGCACATGTTCCGGGGTCACGTCCGGAATGTCGCTGCCGACGACCACCACCGGGCCCGGAGGGAAGTTGCGGATCGGCCAGGCCATCCGCGCGCCGAGATCGCCGCCGCCCTGGCCGATCAGGCGCACGCCGGGGACGGGCGGCCAGAGGCCGGGGCTTTTCGCAGCGGCATCCGGCGTGACCATCAGCCAGGTCGTCCAGCGCGGGTCCCGGCCCAGCCGCCACACGACGTCGCGCAGCGTGTTCCGGTAGAAGGCCAGGGCAGCGCCCGCGCCGATATCCGCTGCGAGGCGGCGTTTCACGGCGCCACGGCGCGGCGCCCGGGCAAAGAGGACGAGATGCCGGGTGAGGCTCATCGGTACAGCCGCGCGATCGTTGCCGGGCTCACGCCCGCGAACCAGAGTGACAGGCAGGCGAGGTTGCGCGCCGGGCGACGCCAGTAGCCGCCCTGGCGGTAGCGCGCGGCGGAGGTTTGCGCGGCGGCCTCCAGTTGCACCAGCGCGCCGCGGCCGCGCGCGCGGACGATCCGGCGCACGAGATCCACGTCCTCCATGAGCGGGATCGGGGCGTAGCCATCGAGCGCGTCGTAGAGGCTGCGGGCAAGCAGGAGGCCCTGGTCGCCGTAGGGCAGTGCAAAACGGCAGCAGCGCCACGCGACCCAGCGCTCGATCCGGCGCGCGCCGGGATGGTCATCGTCCAGCCGGAACCGGAAATAGGCCGCCCTGCCGGCCGCTTCCGGTTGAGCCAGAAAACTCCGGACGGCATCGGCCCAGCCGGGCTCCAGCGACGTGTCCGCGTGCAGGAAAAGGAGCCAGTCCCCGGCGACCGCACGCGCACCCGCCGCAAGCTGGATGCCCCGGCCGCGCGGTGCGTCGATGACCCGTGCGCCAGCCCGCCGCGCTACTTCGCTCGTTCCGTCCGACGACCCGCCGTCGGCAACGACAATGTCCGTTGCGAAAGCTTCTCCACCTTCCTGCAGCGCGGCAAACGTCGCCGGCAGGCTGTCCGCAACGTTGAGTGCCGGTAAGACGACACCGAGCGACACGCTGGGCTGATCCGTTTCGCTCACGGGGCCGCGCTCCCCACTCTTGTCCCGGTCACGCCGCGGCCTGTCCGCGAAAACGGGACTGGAGGCCGCGCACCACCACGAGGAGCAGAATCGCCAGGGCAGAACAGCCTGCGCCCACCCACATGGGCGCGGCCGCGTTGCCGGTCGAATCGACACTCCAGCCGGCAATCGCCGGGACCGCGGACAGGCCGATGTAGTGCCACGTGTAATAGAGGCCGGTGCCGATGTTCCGGTGTTCCTTGCGCACCATCTCCACCGTCAGCGCCATCACGTTGCCGGTCGGCACGCCCACGAAGATGCCGGCGAGGATGAACAGCGGAAGCTGGGCGTCCACGAAGGGCACCGTGGCCACCGTTATGCCGGCGAGCGCGAAGCTCGCAAGCATGACCGTGTTGGGCCGGTCGAAGCGCGAGGACAGCCATCCGCCAAGCGGGATCGCAAGCATGTAGACGAAGGTCCCGATACCGATGACGGAACCGGCCGCGACCACGTCGGTGCCTTCCGACACGAGCAGCGCCGGGCCGAATGCCATGACCACGAGGAAGGCGCCGTTGAACATGGTCCACACTACGCCCGCGACGGACACCAGCGTCGCCTCGCGAAACGAGATGCGCCCGGCATCCGGAACGGATTGCCCCCCGTCCCCGGACGATCGCGGCGCACGGGGCGGTGGCCTGTAGAGCAGCCAGACGAGGATCATCCCGCCGAGCGAGCCGATCCCGGCGGTGAGGAACACCGCCTGCCATCCCCATGCCTCCGCCAGTGCCCCCTGAGTCCACAGACCGATGGTGATCCCGACCGGCCACGAGTTCATCAGGATGGCCATGGCGGTGATGACCTGCGGCCCCTCGAACAGGTCGCCGACCAGCTTGACCATGGAGACCGTGATGACCACCCCACCGGCACCGACCACCGTCCGGCCGACCGCAGCCATCGTGAACCCGTCGGCGGTGCCCATGATGAAACCGCCCGCCGCCATCATCGCGAGACCGGCAAGCACCACACGCTTCTCGCCGAACATGCGGCCGAGCTGGCCCGCAGGCAGGGCCGTCAGGACACCGAGCGCGCTGAACAGCCCGATGAGGGTCCCGACCTGGGTGAAGTCGATCCCCATCTCCTCGACGAGGATCGGCGCGACGGAGCCGACCGACTGGAACTGGTAGCCCAGCGAGGTCCGCGCCAGGAACAGCGCGCCGAGTACGAACCACGGATTGGGGGTCATGATGGCGCTTTGCCCCCTCTCTGCCCCATGGGAGCGGAGAGGGTCGGGGTGAAGTGAGGCTCGCTCGGCACCCGGAGAAGGTGCAGCGCACCCACCTCTCCCGGCTCACTAGCGTTCGCCACCCTCTCCTCCCTCAAGGGATGAGAGGGTTGTTCCATGGCCCCATTGCCCCTACTCCGCCGCCTCGGCGTCGAAGACACCGGCGTCCTGCAGGATGCGGCGGCCGGACTCGGTGAGCTCCTCAAGTTTCCGGCGCAGTTCCGCTTCCGGGTAGACCAGCTGGCGGTCGCGCTTGCGCACCTCGCCCGCGACGAAGACCGTGTCGATGTTGTGGGGCGTCGCCATGAACACCAGCGTCTGGACGGGATCGTGCACCGGGCAGGTGTTGATGTCGTCGCCGCGCACCAGGATCAGGTCCGCCTGCTTGCCCGGCGTCAGCGAGCCGATCCGGTCCTCCATGCCGAGCGCGCGGGCGTTGCCGATGGTCGCCCATTCGAGCGCCACGCGGGTCTTCAGATGCTCCGGCATCGCCTTGGTCGGGCGCGGGCGCGCGTCGGTGTACATGGCGCGCTCGAACTGCAGGCCGTAGCGCACGGCGGAGAACATGTCGCCGGAGATATTGGATTCCAGGTCGATGCCGAAGGACGGCGTGCCGCCCGCCTCCAGCACACGGCCCGTCGCGGGGTTGCCGTGGCCGAAGTTGCATTCGCACTCGGGCGCGACGGTGATCGAGCCACCGGTGTCGACGATGAGCTTGATCTCGTCGTCGGTGAGGTTGGTCCCGTGCACGAAGTCGGCTTCCGGGCCGAGCAGGCCGAGCTCGTGCAGCTTGTGCACCGAGCCCTCGGAGAAGAGCGGGATGCCCAGCGCACCGGTGTGGTTCGACCAGCGCAGGCCCATGTCCTTCGCCAACCGAACGTCGTGCTCGATGCACTCCCACACAGAAAAACCGATGCCCTGGATGCACATGGCCATGGTGATGAGCGCATCGTCGGAGGACAGCCGGCCCTTCCGCAGGCGTTCCACCCGCTCACGCGAGTGCGGGATCTCTTTGAAGGGCGGCTCGCCCGGCTTGGACTCGGTCTTGGTCTGGCCGTGGCCGTAGATCGCACGGATACCCGCCTCCTCCAGCGAATCGATGGCCGCGTCGGAGTGGTCGGTCGTGGCGTTGCAGTGGTGCCAGTCGAACAGCGTGGTGGTGCCGCAGTTGAGCTGGTTCAGCGCGCCGCACAGGTTGGCGATCCGCACGTCGTCGGGCGTGAAGTGGGGCACCGCCGTTGCGTGCATCAGGGTCGAGTACTCGAACATCGTCCAGTTGGAGACCGTGCCGCGCACGCCGGTCTGCCAGGTGTGCTCGTGCATGTTGATGAGTCCCGGCGCGACGATCATGTTCGAGGCATCGATCACCTCCGCGTCGCCTGCGTCGAGGCCACGGCCGACCTCGACGATCGCATCGTCCTCGATCAGGACGTCGCCGCCCTCGATATCGCCGATCGCGTCGTCCATCGACACGACCCAGCCGCCCTTGATGAGTGTGCGGGCCATGGGTGTCTCCTCAGGGGAAGGGGTTTGATTGTTGACGTGGAGACTAGCGCGCGCGGGCAGCGGCGCTCAATCGTCCCCCGTTCGCCATCCGCCCTCGTTGATGTCGAAGACCTGGCCGTCGGGGTCGCGGAACTTGATCTCGTAGAAGGCGCCGGCGCCCTTCGCCTCGCCCATCAGCCAGGTGCCGCCCGCCGCCTCGATTTCGGCACGCGCCGCGTCCACGTCGTCCACCACAAAGCCAAAATGGTGGATGCCGAAGTCGTCCGGGTCGCCGGCGGCGGCTTCGTCGGTCTTGTAGCGCAGCAGGGCGACGTTCATGACGCCGTCGGTGAGGTAGACGGCCGTCGCACCCGCGTGGTCGTTCTCGCCGACGCGGGTCATGCCGAGGGCGGTCTCGTAGAACGCCGCGGCCTTCTGCGGGTCCGGCACGGACAGCGCGATGTGGCGGAGCTTGGCGGTCATGGCGTCAGTTCCGTTCCTTCGCATCGATCAGCACGAACGCGACGGCGGCCGGCTTGTCGGAGCGGTTGGACCAGGCGTGGTTGGTGCCGCGCTGGACCAGCACGTCGCCGACCTCCATCTTCGTCTCGCCCTCCTCCATCACTGCCCAGATCTCGCCGGAGATGACGATGGCATAGTCGGTGGTGCGGGTCTCGTGCATGCCCGCCGTGGCGGAATCCGCGTCGTGGGCGTCGGAGTGCATCTTCTCGAACGCCTCGCCCATGTCCTTGTCCTTCAGGCTTTCGTCGGGCGGGAACTCGACGATGCGGAAAACGGTGCCGGACGGGTTGCGCGGCTCAAGCTGGAGCGGACCCAGCGCGGTGTCCTCCTCGCCGGTGTTGTCGGCGGGCGCGGTCGTCTGCCAGAGCTCGTGGGAGACGAGGCCGGGCATGATCTCGACCGCGTTGGGCGACGGCCCGTCCTGCCAGAGGATCGAGCGGCCGTTCTTATCGTGGCCGGTGACGATC
>JAEPNS010000340.1 GCA_017643325.1 Alphaproteobacteria bacterium
GAATCTCGCGCTGGAGCAACTCGAAAAACTCGAGCAGGCCGCGCGCGGACGTGCCCGTCTGGTCGAGATACTTGAGCGCGGCCGCGTCGGCGGCGGATTCCTGCGTCCGGCTGTATTTCAGGAGGTCCGCGAAGGCGGCCTGGCTGCCGCCGCTGATCAGTGCACCGGCGACTCGGCCGTCGCCGGAAGCGAGGCCTGCGGCGGCTCCGACGATCAGGGCGATGATCGACTTGGTCTCCGCGTTGCGCAGTTCGTCCTGGAGGCGCGCCAAGTGGCCGCCCGCGATATGTCCCGTTTCATGGGCGATCACGCCCATCACGGCTTCGGGATCGGGCGCCCGCATCAGAAGCCCGGTGTTCATGAACATCCGCTGGCCGCCCGCCACGAACGCGTTCAGGCGCGCGTCGTTGACCAGATGGATCTCGACCGCAGAGGCGTCGAGCCCCGCCGCATTGAAAATTGGCGTGGAGTAGTCGCGGATGATACCTTCGATTTCCGCATCGCGGATCAGGCTGATGCCCCGGTTCTGTCCCAATGCCGGCGGCGCCGTCCCGACAATCAGGACGGCGATCAGGGCAACGAGGCGAACGAGAGGGCGCACAATTGTCTCCGAAGTCGTAATCCAAACTAGGTACACGAAAATGTGGCGTCAATCAGGCCGAGGCCCTCTCGTTGGCTTGCTTCTTTTCCTCGCGGCCTGCTCCGGCGGCGGGGCCCAACAGGGGGATATCGGGTTCGTCGAGGGCTTCTTCGGCGGTCTGATCGCCGACGAACCGCGCGCTGCGCTGGTCGGCCGTGAAGTGCTTTCGGCGGGGGGCACCGCCGCCGACGCGGCCGTGGGGGCCTACTTCGCGATGGCTGTCACCCATCCGGGCGTCGCAAGCCTTGGCGGCGGCGGTGTCTGCCTCCTGCACGACGCGCTCCAAATCAAGACCGAGGCGATCGAGTTCCTGCCCGGCTCTTCCGGCGACGGGCGGTTCGCGATCCCCGGGAACATCCGGGGCATGTTCCTGCTGCACGCGCGGTACGGCCAGCTCGAATGGTCGAACCTGCTGCGCCCGGCGGAAAACTTCGCGCGCGAAGGACATGCCGTCTCGCGTGCCTTCGTTCGCGACTTCGAGGCCTCAGCCGGCGCACTGCGCAATGACCCGGAGGGGCGCGAGATCTTCGGGACGGCGCCGCTTCGCGAAGGCCAGCTGTTGCGGCAGGTCGAACTCGGCGTGATTCTCGCCAACCTGCGCACCCGCGGCCCGGGCGGTTTCTACGACGGGGTGCTGGGCCGGCAGTTCGCGGAGGCGGTCAATGCCGCCGGAGGGCGTCTCACAATCTCGGACCTGCGGAACTATCGCCCCCAGCTCGTTGAGCCGATCCGCTTCGAACTCGGAAACAACTTCATCTTTTTTCCGCCGCGTGGCGGCGGGCTTGTTGCCGCGCGCGTCTGGGAAATCGCCGAGGCCGACGACAGGTACGAGGATGCGGATGCCGCGGGGCGGGCCCATCTGATCCTCGAGGCCGCGGCGCGCAGCTACCAGGCCGTGGCGTCCAGTGGGCCGTCGGGAGCGGTCGACAGCGCGGACGCACTCATGCGCGGCTACTCGAACTCGCAACACCGGCCGGTGCAGCCTTCCGTCCTGATCCGTGAGGATGACGGCCACGACGGCGCCTCGATCGTCGCCGTCGACAACCAGGGCCGGACCGTGGCCTGCTCGTTCACGATGAACGGCCCGTTCGGCTCCGGCGTGATCGCGCCCGGTACGGGCATTCTTCTCGCCAACCCGCCCGGCGCGCCGCGCGCGGCGATGCCGAGCCTGGCCCTCGTGGCCAACGAGAATGTGGGGCTCACATTCTTCGCCGCGGCAGGCTCGGGACCGGTGGCCGAAACGGTCGCGCGGATCGCGGTGGTCACACTGGCGGATGCGGAATCGGACATGATCGCGGCCGTGGCGGCCCCGCGCGTCCACACGGCGGGAAATCCGGATATCGTCCGTTTCGAGGACGGTATGCCGCCGGGCGAAGTGAACCGTCTGCGTGAGCTCGGGCACCGCACCGAGCTCCTGGCGAAGTTCGGCCGGATCAACGGCTTCTACTGCCCGCGCGGCCTGCCGCGGGTGCAGACGTGCCAGTTCGTGAAGGATCCGCGTTCGTTCGGGCTTGCCGTGAGCTCGGACGAGTAACGGGGACGCGTTCGATGAAGGTTTCGTCCCGCGGGCAGATCGACCCGTTTATCGTCATGGACGTGATGCGCGAGGCGAACGCCCTCGACAGTGCAGGCGGCGATGTGGTGCATCTCGAGGTGGGGCAACCGGGCACGCCCGCGCCCGGGAAGGTGCGCGACGCCGCCAAGGCGGCACTCGACGCGGACCGGATCGGATACACCGACGCGCTCGGCATACCGCTTTTGCGCGAGCGGATCGCCGCCCATTACAGCGACTTCTACGGCGTGGACGTGGACCCCGGGCAGGTCGTCGTGACGACCGGCTCGTCGGGAGCATTCCTGCTCGCGTTCCTTGCGGCCTTCGACGTCGGCGACCGCGTGGCGCTGGCGGCACCCGGTTATCCGGCCTACCGGAATATCCTGTCGGCTCTCGGCGTCGAGCCCGTGGTGATCGAGACACGCCTCGCGGACCGGTTTCAGCCGACCCCGGAACTGCTTGCCGGGAAGGCCGGCGACATCGACGGCCTGATCGTCGCGAGCCCGTCGAACCCGACCGGGACCATGATCGGCGCTTCGGAGATGGCGGCGCTCGCGCAATTTTGCCGCGAGTCAGGCGTGCGATTCATCTCCGACGAGATCTACCACGGCATTACCTACGGTCATGAGTCGGTGACCGCGCTGGCCCATGAGCCCGACGCGCTGGTGATCAACAGCTTCTCGAAGTATTTCTCGATGACTGGCTGGCGTCTGGGCTGGCTGATCGTTCCGCCTGACCTGCAGCGCTCGGTCGAGTGCCTGGCCCAGAACCTGTTTATCTCGCCGCCGACCCTGTCCCAGCATGCAGCCTGTGCGGCCTTCGATGCCCATGACGAGCTGCGCGAAAACGTTTCGCGCTACGCGGCCAACCGCGAAATCCTTTTGCGGGAGCTCCCGAAGGTCGGCTTCGACCGGCTCGCGCCGGCGGACGGTGCGTTCTACATCTATGCCGATGTCGGGGCGTTGACCAACGACAGCCCCGAATTCTGTCGCCGGATGCTCCACGAGGCGAGGGTCGCGGCCACACCGGGCCTCGATTTCGACCCGTACCGCGGCAATGCCTACGTCCGGTTCTCGTTCGCGGGCACCGAGGACGACATGAAGCGGGCGATCGATCGCCTGGGGACCTGGCGGCGGGACTAGCCCGCCGCATCGTGCGGCCCTGCGTTACGACGCCGAGCGGTTCCACCACCCCGAGCGCCGCGGACGGTTGTCGTCTTCTTCGGGCTCGTCCTCTTCGGGGGCTTCCTGTTCGTCTTCGTGAGCCTCGTCGTTGTCATCGGCTTC